>NZ_BBOC01000107.1:0-14157 GCF_001485335.1 Type-D symbiont of Plautia stali
TGGTGCCGCAAAAACCAGCCAGCAGCGTGTTAGCGTTTGTTAACGGCGAGATCCAGCGCACGCTGGGCGGGGATAGTCGCTTTGATCTGCTCGACGTACCTTTAGTCGTGAGCATGGCGCAACTGCACGCTGAGTTCCTGCAACACCGTATGGCCATCATTCCGGCACTGCGCGCGATGTGCGAAGTGGTCTCGCTTTATCAGTGTGATGTGCTACTGCTGACGGGCCGCCCTTCGCGCTTCCCTGGCATTCAGGCGCTGGTGCGCCATCTGCAACCGCTGCCGGGCAGCCGCATTTTGTCGCTGGAAGGCTATCACACCAGCGACTGGTATCCGTTTAACAAACAGGGGCGCATTGATAACCCGAAATCTACGGCGGCGGTGGGCGCGATGCTGTGCCTGCTGGCGCTGGATTTGCGCCTCAGCAGCTTCTGGTTCCGCGCCGGAGATTTTGAACCCTACTCCACCATCCGCTATCTGGGCGTGCTGGATGAGAATGCCACGCTGAGCGATGACAATCTCTGTTACAGCGAGATCGACCTCGACAGCAGCCATTTCGCGCTGGATCGCAAAAGCAGCTTCCGTATTCGCGGCAACGTGTGCCTCGGCTTCCGCCAGCTGGAGAACGATCGCTGGCCCGCTTCCCCGCTCTACAGCCTGAGCATTACCGACCCGCAGCTGGCGCGTAAAGTGGCCGGTGAGAGCGTGTTGCGTATCAAGCTGGCGGTTCAGCCTGGTCCCGACGACTTTGGACCAGAACGTCTGGTGCTGAGCGATGCGCGAATGGATGACGGCACGCGTGTGCCGCTGGAACAATTGAGTCTGAAACTGAATACGCTGTCTGCAACCGGCAATGCCAACGCGCAGTATTGGATTGACAGCGGGAGCGTCTGCAAACGATGAGAACAGCTAAGAAAACCACGTCAGTCACGCCAGCCAAACGTCTCAGCCTGATGCAGGAGACGCTCGACGGAGCACTGAACTGGATCGATACCCATCAGGCTCAGGCGCCACGCCTGGCCATGGAAGCCGATACGCTGCAACTGCAACTGCGCCGTGCCCGCGTCGAGAGCCATGCCCTGGCGCGCCAGTTAGCGCGCCCGGTGACGCTGGCGCTGTTTGGCCAGTCACAGGCAGGTAAAGCCTGGTTACTGAGTGAAATGGTCGGTGACGCCCAGGGCCAGCTGATTGCGCGCCTTGGCGATAGAGTGGTTAATCACTTCCAGAACATCAATCCTGGCAATATCGATTTCGCCATCGCCACCCGTTTCAGCCACCAGCGTGAAGCCCAGTCCAGCGCCTGGCCGCTGGAAATGACGTTGTTAAGCGATGCCGAGCTGATCCGTCTGATACTGGCATGTGCCAAAACCGAAGAGCAGCCCGATACCGCCGTGATTGACGCCGCGCTGCAACGTTTGCAGCGCCATCGTCAGGATGAACCTGAACCCGGCCTCGACAGCGATGCGCTGATCACCTTGTGGACGTGGAGCCGCCGCCAGCATCGTCACGCGGAAGTATTGGATCGTCACTTTTGGCCGCAGGCGATTGAACTGGCCCCATGGCTCAACGTGGATGACCGCGTGCAGCTGTTTGCGCTGTTATGGCCTAATCAGGTTGCGCTCAACGAACAGTTGCGCAGCCTGATGCATTTACGCCATCAACTGCGCCAGGCTCCACGCCTGCTGGCACCGCTCAGCCTGCTGACCGATGACGCCGCTCTACCGGCGGAAAAACTGATCGGCAACGACGCCGATTTGCAGGAGATGATTGAGGTCTGCCCGATTATCGCCAATCGCGTGGGCAAGGCGCAGCATGTGCCGCTGGGTTTGCTAGCGCTGCTGACGCTGGAGATCACCATTCCTCTCAGTTCCACGCCGCGTCAGGCGTTGTACGATGAAGCCGATATGCTGGAATTGCCTGCGCCGGGGCAGCCTGCCGATCGCGGGCAGCAAGAGGATTTGGCACAGTTGCGTAAGCGCGACCCGCTGCGTGCCACTTTACTGGAACAGAAACGGGCACTGCTGCCGGGTTTATACGCCGCTCGTCAGGGCATCGATTTAATGTTGATTTGTACCGCGGCAAGCCAGCGTCAGGATGCCGATATGGCCGCCAGCGCACTGCGCGAATGGCATATCCACCAAACCGTGGCCGCCAGCGGTGAGAAACCGCGTCTGATTTGGGCAATAACTCCACACGATGCGCGTTATCAACAGCAGCAGATTAATGTTGATGAAGCGGTACAACGTCAAATTGGCCAACCAGGGCAAAGCTGGGGATCGATGCTGGCGCTGGATCGCGCGGGCGTTGACCGCATGGGTAGTTGGTTGCAGGACGAAATGCAGCCAGAAGCAAGACGCGATCGTCTGGCGCAGCAGTTAACCAGTTTGCAGCAGAAACTGGTAGAGCGCCTGCAGCCATGGACCGAATCCACGGCGACCCCAGAACAGGCCGCACGTAAACAAGCCATTTCCGACACCCTGCTGAAATGCCTGCAACACCGTACCGGGTTGCACGGTGAACTGCTGGAGCGTTTGCAGCCTTCGCGTGAAGCGGTTCGCCAGCTGTGGCTGAGTCAGAGCAGTGCTAACGTTGCGCAGCACAGTGCCAAAACGGCGGCTGCCGATCAGAGCTATTTCGGCATCGGCTTTGAGTTTGACCTGTTTAAAGATGAGCCGGTTGCCCAGGCAGAACCACGCAACAGTGGCGGCCAGCGCGATCAGCAGTTCCCGCAGCAGGTGTTTGCGCTGTGGCTGGAGCATCTGCGTCAGTTGCCCGAGAGTCGCAGCCTGCTGACGTTACTCAATGTCGATAAACCAACGCTAGAGTTGCTGGTGGAGGAGTTAATTACCGCCAGCTTCCGCCTGAACGTACTGAGCAAGTTGCAAAGCGCGCTTAACGAACCGGATGCGCAAGCCAGCGCCCACGAAGCGCGTACCGATCGTCAGGTGTCCCGCGCAATGACAGTGTTGGGTGATTTTGTCGCCTGGTTAGGCTTTTTACAGCGACCTGAGAACGAACGTCCAGAGAGCCGTGTGAATCGTGGGCAAACTATCTTTGCTCGCCCACCGGCGCCCAGCGTCAGCTTCTCGTCGGGGCAACGTTTAACCCGCTTATCCGTGGCTCCGGCCAATCATACGGCGTATTACATCTATGACTGGCTGGTGGGGTTAAATTCGGTGATCGTAGAAAACAATGGTTACACCGGCGGCGGCGATTTACCGGCCAACGCCCGCCAGACGCTGGCGTTCCTGCTGCTGCCGTTGCACGCTTAACGCGTCAGGCGCAGCTCGCCTTGCAGCTGCTGCGCCGCTTCTTCCAACAGCGCCAGAACCGGGGCAAATTCTGCCTGTTCACTGGCGCTTTCTACATGCTTGAGGTGGATGGTGGCGGGCAGCGCCATGCCGCCGGTCAGCCAATCCCACATCGCGTCCAGATTGTTGCCGAACGCCAGCGTGCAGTGGCTCTGCGCCACCAAGGCGCGGTAAAACGCCTGACGGTTGTCTAACTGCTGAAAATCAAAGGTGAGCGTCAACATGGTTAATTCACCTGCTTGAAGCTGCGATAGTGATCGGTGGTGAGAAAGATCAGGCCATCAGAAGAGTAAAGCAGACGATCGGCATCGCGGTGTCCACAATCGTAATTCACATCCGCTTCATACCACTGTCGTCCGGCTTGCATCGGCAAGCGCTGCTCGCGGTTGCTAAAGCGATCGCCCCCGATAGCCCGGCCTGGCAGCACGTTGCACAGATCGCCTTTGCTCGGGTTCCAGCCCTGACGACGCGCTTCACTTTTAGTGAGATAGAGGTCTGGCAGTTTATGATGCTGCTGCAACCAGCGCGCGACCGTATCGGCATCGGTCAGTTGCGCAATGTCTGTGTGGCTTGAGGCCGTTTTGTTGCTTAAATGGGGTTTCAGCCCGGCCCAGGTGGCGGCCAGCGCGAAGATTAATCCGATCCAGAGTTTCTTTGACATAGTGACATCCTGATTGACAGGAAGCCGATGATAGCAGGATTACAGCGAAGAGGAACGCGGGCCAGCGAAGCTGGCCCTGGCGGAGGTGTTACTGCATGGCACTCGCGGTTGGCACGGCATGACGACGCCATGCGCCTGGCGCGACACCATACTGACGTTTGAAACTCCGGTTGAACGACTGTTGCGAATCAAACCCCAGTGAAATCGCCACATTGAGGATCGGTTCGTTGGTGGTCGTTAAACGGTCCGCCGATTTTTTCAATTTTTTATTCCGGATGTACTCACCCAGCGGATAGCCGGTGTGCTCTTTGAACATACGCTGCAGGTGCCACTTTGAATAACCGGCGCGCCCCGCTACGGTGTCCAGATCCAGACGTGCTTCTATGTTGTTATCAATCCAGTCGATCAGATCGTGAATAAATGCGTCGCTCATCATCCCATTTTCTCCCGTCGCCTTGACGAACAGTATCAGTATCAGTTGCAATTACACTTTAAGGGTGACTGACTATGACATTTAATGCAAGTTTTATTATTGCATTAAATGCCGCACTCGCTGTAGGGGCTTTCCCCCTCTGAAACGAATTGATCAAAACAGCACATAAAGTGTATCAGATATTCTTGCAGATGCAGTTTGCAGCAGCCTACACTCATCGCGTTTTAATGCAATCTTAAAAGTTGCAGATTTTTCGTACATGTCCTTTCTTTTTTCACACCAAAGCGGAATAACAACAATGCATCTGCAAACATATGGGGTTCGTCGGGCGGTAAGCCTGTCAGGAGTGATGTTGCTGGGAAGCCTGCTGGCCGGTTGCGATCGTGGAGTGGCGCAAAACGCCCCACCGCCACCGCCCGAAGTGAGTGTCGCGCAGGTGGTTCAACAACAGGTTAGCCAGTGGGATAGCTTCAACGGACGTTTTGAGGCGGTGCAGAGTGTGCAACTGCGACCGCGCGTCTCAGGCTATATCGATCAGGTTAACTATCGCGAAGGCGATGACGTGAAAAAAGGCCAGGTGCTGTTCACCATTGACGATCGCACCTACCGCGCCACGCTGGAACAGGCACAGGCTGAATTAGCCACCGCGCGCAGTCAGGCATCGCTGGCGCGCAGTGAGTCGGCGCGTACCGATAAGCTGATTGGTACCAACGTGGTGTCACGCGAAGAGTGGGAACAACGTCGTTCTGCGGCTAACCAGGCGCAGGCCAATGTGCTGTCCGCGCAGGCCGCCGTGGATATGGCGCAGCTGAATCTCGACTTCACCCGCGTGACCGCGCCGATTGATGGTCGTGCCAGCCGCGCGATGATCACCACCGGAAACCTGGTCACCGCCGGGGACAGTGCCAGCGTACTGACCACGCTGGTGTCACAGGATCGCATTTACGTCTATTTCGATGTGGATGAAGCGACCTATCTGCAATATCAGACCTTAGCGCGTCAGGGGCAAAATCGCGGCGCACTGCCGGTGGAGATTGCGCTGACCGGTGAACAAGGGTATCCCCATCGCGGCACCGTCGATTTCCTTGATAACCAGCTGACCGCCAGCACCGGCACCATTCGTATGCGCGCCACGCTGGATAACCACGAACATCAGTTTACGCCAGGTCTGTTTGCCCGCGTGCGTTTGCCAGGCAGTGCCGCGTTTAACGCGCTACTGGTGGACGATAAAGCGGTGCTGACCGATCAGGATCGTAAATACGTCTATGTGGTTGATGCACAGGGTAAAGCCCAGCGTCGCGACATTCAGGCTGGCGAAATGGCGAATGGCCTGCGCATTGTGCAATCCGGATTACAGCCGGGTGACAAGGTGATCGTTAATGGTCTGCAGAAAGTCTTCATGCCTGGCATGCCGGTGAAAGCTCAGCCGGTGGCAATGCGCTCCGCTCAATAACAATCGAGACTGCCTGTTATGGATTTCTCCCGCTTTTTTATCGACCGACCGATCTTCGCGGCGGTGCTGTCGATTTTGATCTTTACCACCGGACTGATCGCCATACCGCTGTTGCCGATCAGTGAATATCCCAATGTGGTGCCGCCCAGCGTGCAGGTGCGCGCGGAATACCCAGGTGCCAACCCCAAAGTGATTGCAGATTCCGTGGCTACGCCGCTGGAAGAGGCCATCAACGGGGTTGAGAACATGATGTACATGAAGTCGGTTGCCGGTTCTGATGGCGTGCTGGTCACCACCGTGACTTTCCGTCCAGGTACCGATCCCGATCAGGCGCAGGTCCAGGTGCAGAACCGTGTGGCGCAGGCGGAAGCGCGTCTGCCCGAAGAGGTGCGTCAACTTGGCCTGACCACACAGAAGATGTCACCGACGCTGACGCTGGTGGTGCATATGTTCTCACCTCACGGTAAGTACGATTCACTCTATCTGCGTAACTACGCCACCTTAAAGGTCAAAGATGAACTGGCACGCCTGCCTGGCGTGGGACAGATTCAGATCTTCGGTGCCGGTGAGTACGCGATGCGCGTCTGGCTTGACCCCAACAAAGTGGCGGCGCGTGGTATGACCGCTTCTGATGTGGTCAGCGCGATGCAGGAGCAGAACGTGCAGGTCTCTGCCGGTCAGTTGGGCGCAGAACCGACCAAAAAGGCCAGTGATTTCCTGCTGTCCATCAACACGCAGGGCCGCCTGGAGAGTGAGGAGCAGTTCGGCAATATCATTCTGAAGACCGCTGACGATGGCACGCTGGTGCGCCTGCGTGATGTAGCACGAATTGAGATGGGTTCAGGCAGCTATGCCCTGCGCTCTCAACTGAACAACAAAGATGCCGTCGGCATCGGTATCTTCCAGGCACCAGGCGCCAACGCCATCGATCTGTCGAATGCCGTGCGTGCCAAAATGGCTGAACTGGCCACTCGCTTCCCGGATGATGTTCAGTGGGCGGCACCTTACGATCCAACCGTGTTCGTGCGTGACTCGATCCGTGCCGTGGTGCAAACGCTGTTTGAAGCGATTGTGCTGGTGGTATTGGTGGTGATCCTGTTCCTGCAGACCTGGCGTGCCTCCATCATTCCGTTGCTGGCGGTGCCGGTTTCGGTGGTAGGTACTTTCAGCGTGCTCTATCTGTTGGGCTTCTCGCTGAACACGCTCAGTCTGTTTGGTCTGGTGCTGGCGATAGGTATCGTGGTCGATGACGCCATCGTGGTGGTGGAAAACGTCGAACGTAATATCGCCATGGGCCTGTCACCCACCGCGGCGGCGCATCAGGCGATGCGTGAAGTGTCGGGACCGATTATCGCCATTGCCTTGGTGCTGTGTGCAGTATTCGTGCCGATGGCGTTCCTTTCCGGCGTGACGGGGCAATTCTATAAGCAGTTTGCGGTGACCATTGCTATTTCGACGGTGATTTCGGCGATCAACTCGCTGACCTTATCACCAGCGCTGGCGGCGAAACTGTTGAAAGCGCACGATGCGCCGAAGGATATGCCAACACGCCTGATTGATCGTCTGCTCGGCTGGTTATTCCGTCCGTTCAACCGCTTCTTCCAGCACAGTTCGGATGGCTATGAGTCAATGGTGGGCAAAACCCTGCGTCGTCGCGGTGCGGTGTTTGGCGTCTATGTGCTGTTGCTGGCCGGTGCAGGCTTTATGTTCCATACCGTACCCGGCGGCTTTATCCCCACTCAGGACAAGCTCTACCTGATTGGCGGCGTGAAGATGCCTGAGGGTTCATCGCTGGCGCGTACCGATGAAGTGATTCGTAAGATGAGCGAGATCGGCATGAACACCGAAGGTGTGGCCTATTCGGTCGCCTTCCCCGGCCTGAACGCCCTGCAGTTCACCAACACGCCGAACACCGGTACCGTGTTCTTTGGCCTGAAACCATTTAGTGAACGTACACGTAGCGCAGCGGAGATCAATGCCGAGATCAACGCCAAGATCGCCAAAATCCAGCAAGGCTTCGGCTTCTCGATCATGCCACCGCCGATTCTCGGGTTAGGTCAAGGTTCGGGTTATTCGCTGTATGTGCAGGATCGTGCAGGTTTGGGCTACGGTGCGTTACAAACTGCCATCAACACCCTGTCCGGTGCGGTGATGCAGACCCCAGGCATGATGTTCCCGATCTCCTCTTACCAGGCAAACGTCCCGCAATTGGATGTGCAGGTGGATCGTGATAAAGCCAAGGCGCAAGGAGTGTCACTCACCGATCTGTTCAGCACCTTGCAAATCTATCTGGGTTCGTCTTACGTCAATGATTTCAACAAGTTTGGACGTACCTGGCGTGTGATGGCGCAGGCAGACGGTGATTTCCGCGATACCGTGCAGGATATCGCTAATCTGCGTACCCGTAATAACCAGGGTGAGATGGTACCGATTGGCAGTATGGTCAACATCACCACCACTTACGGTCCTGACCCGGTGATCCGTTACAACGGTTATCCAGCAGCCGACCTGATTGGTGACGCCGATCCGCGCGTGCTCTCCTCAGCCCAGGCGATGGAGAAGCTGGAAGCGATGTCGAGCCAGGTGCTGCCGAACGGTATGAACATCGAATGGACCGATCTGAGCTATCAGCAGGCAACCCAAGGTAACACCGCGTTTATCGTTTTCCCGGTGGCGGTACTGTTAGCCTTCCTGGTGTTGGCGGCGCTGTATGAGAGCTGGACCTTGCCGTTGGCGGTGATCCTGATTGTGCCAGTGACCATGCTGTCAGCGCTGGTCGGCGTGTGGCTGACTGGTGGCGATAACAACGTGTTTGTCCAGGTGGGCCTGGTGGTGCTGATGGGGCTGGCGTGTAAGAACGCGATTTTGATTGTCGAGTTTGCGCGTGAGCTGGAGATGCAGGGCAAAGGAATTGTCGAATCCGCGCTCGAAGCCTGTCGTCTCCGTCTGCGCCCGATCGTGATGACCTCTATCGCCTTTATCGCCGGTACCGTACCGCTGATTCTTGGTGAAGGTGCCGGTGCGGAAGTGCGCGGTGTCACCGGGATTACCGTGTTCTCCGGCATGCTGGGCGTGACGCTGTTCGGTCTGTTCCTGACGCCGGTGTTCTACGTAACATTGCGTAAGCTAGTGACACGTAAACAGCCTGCCGCAGAGGTACAGACGGTTTAAGGTCGTTTACTGATAGCATAGGCGGCCCAGCGTGGCCGCCTTTTTTTATAGCGGAACGAAGAGTTGGAAGCAGGCACCAGGTGCGGGTTTTAGCGCAATGTCTCCGCGATGCAATTGCAACATACGCCGGACAATCACCAGCCCTAATCCCCCATTGTCACGGCGATTCGGATCGATGATGGAGGGACGTTCAAACAGCGTCTGGCTGACTTCCGGGGAAATGCCGGGACCGTTATCTTCCAGCTCCATCATCACTTTTTGATCCTCAAGCCATAGACGCAGAATGATTTTCCCACCCGACGGCGTATGGCGGATCGCGTTATCGACCAGATTAGTCAGGACACGTTCAATCATCGACATATCCGCGTCAACCAAAGGCAAACCCGTCTCAATATCCACAGTTAAATGAAGACTGGATTTCTCTAACGCCAGCTCAAATTTCTGGATCACATCCTGAACCAGGTCTGGCAACGAAAAGCGTTCATATTGTGGCGTGACAACGCCATGTTCAAGGCGGGCTAACTCAAACAGCTGCTGGGCCAGCATGCCGACTTTTTCGCTCTGGGTGAGCGCGATTTGCAGGTATCGACTGCGTTCCGCCTCGGTTAAGCTGCTGGCTTTCACTGAAAGCGTCTCCAGATAGCCCTGAATCGACATCAGCGGTGTACGTAAGTCATGCGAAATGTTGGCGACAAATTCACGACGCTGCTGATCTTTCAACTCCAGCTTCTCGACCTGTAAGGCAATACGCTTGGCCATATCAATAAACGCATTGTGTAATTGAGCGACTTCATCATGCTGTGGTGAATGGGGTTCTGCGGCAAGAAGGTATAGCGCATCTTCACCCGCAGTCACTTTTTGTGTGAGTTTTCGCACCGGTCTCGTTACCCAATAGTAGGCAACCGCTCCTGCCACCAGTCCCAGCAGGACGATCACCACGACTGACCAAAGCATCGCGCTGCGCAGTACAGATAATTTCATCCCCTGCTGAAGAGATTGATAATTTTCCCCCTGCAAAATCACATACAGATAACCCTCTGTGCTGTTGCCATTAAGGATTGGCGCGACGCTGAACACTTTATGGGTGGATGTGGAACGAGGATCGTCACCATAGACGGGCAGCGGCCCCCCATCCAGCAACTTTTGCAGGGGCTGGACGTCAACACGATCACGGTGCACATGCCCTGCTGGCGCATCATTGGCCAGGATACGCCCCTGTGCATCCAAAAGATAAACTTCAACGCTGGGGTTATAGGACATCATCTGGCCAAAGAGCTGTTTCAGGGCCGGGCCATCGGTATTCCCGGCATTCATCAACACACTGCTTTTGGCGATGGACGCCGCCAGATCTCGCGACAAGTTCTGGATCATCGCGTCGCTATACTGCTGGCGATTATTGTCTTGAATCAACAGGATAAGCGCGCTGCTGATTAGCAGCATCAGCGCGAAGACCAGCGTTAATCGTTGGGTGAGCGACAGGCGCTTCATCAAGCATTGCCTCCCTCATCGGGCACCATAAACTTGTAGCCCTGTCCCCAAACGGTGAGTATCCAGCGTGGTTCCGCCGGGGTGGCTTCAATTTTCAGGCGCAAGCGATTGATATGCGTATTCACCGTGTGTTCATAGCCTTCATGCTGATAGCCCCACACCAGATTCAACAAGCTGAGTCGTGAGAAGACCTTCCCCGGATGACGGGCAAAATGGTAAAGCAACTCGAACTCGCGCGGCGTTAACTCAATCGGCGTCTGTGCTAATTTGACTTCACGCGCGACGGGATCAATGCTCAGGCTTCCAAGGCGAAGATTCCCTGCGTCCTGACGGAGATTCTGGCTCATCGCTTCCTGGCGACGGAACAGCGCTTTAACCCGCGCCACCAGTTCCAGCATGGAGAAAGGCTTCGTCAGATAGTCATCCGCGCCCAGTTCAAGACCCAGTACTCGATGCACCTCACTGGCTCGCGCACTGATCATCACTATCGGCGTGTAATGCGGCAAGTTACGCGCACGGCGACAGAGTTCCAGCCCATCCACACCGGGCAACATAATGTCAAAAATCAGCGCATCCCAGCGCTGGCTCTCCAGCAGTTGACTGCCTTTGTCGCCATCCGCTGCATGAGTAATATCAAAGCCTTCATCGCGCAGGTGAATGTGCAACAGCTCTGCGATATTCCCATCATCTTCAACAATTAAGATTTTCTTAGCCATGTTTGCCGCCTCAATGAACATCCTTTTCATCTTATACAGATTCGACTTCGCGAGTTATCACATTTTGTTTAACTCTGCGTGAGGACTCTGTGATCAATCGCGACGCAAAATCTCTCCATTCCAAACGGCATAGCGGTAGAAGGAGAAAAATAATGAAAAACCACAACCGTAAAAATATTCATCCACTTTGGCTAAGAGCCACTCACTGGATAAATGCCGTTGCGATGGTGCTAATGATTCTTAGCGGCTGGCGAATTTATAATGCTTCACCGTTATTTCCGTTTTCCTTCCCAAACGAATACACCTTGGGTGGTTGGTTGGGTGGCGCGTTACAGTGGCATTTCGCTGCAATGTGGCTGTTTGCCGCCAATGGCATTCTCTATCTCACGTTGAATATCATCAGCGGGCGTTTTCGCCAACGATTCATGCCATTAAGCCTCCCCCAATTATGGCAGGATGGAATATCTGCATTGAGAGGACATCTCAGCCATCACGATTTAAGCCAATATAATATGGTGCAGAAGTTCGCCTATTTATTAGTCGTCATTGACGGCATGCTATTAGCGGTTTCTGGCTTGGTGCTGTGGAAGTCAGTGCAGTTTCCTTTCCTGCGAGACATATTAGGTGGCTATGACACCGCACGTTTCATCCACTTTTTTGCCATGGCCTTTTTATGCGCTTTTGTTGTTATCCATATAGTCATGGTAGCGCTGGTGCCTAAAACTTTATTACTCATGACGCGCGGACGTTAAAAATGACAAATAAAAATATTCAGCCTTCAGCCAGTGATAAAGAAGCTTTGGTTAAGGACGCGACAACCCTGCTGGCGAAACAATTGTCAGGGCATTCACGACGCCATTTTCTGCGTATGGGCTTAACCGTGGGCGGCGTAGCCATGCTGAGCGGGTGTGACATTGATAATAATCCAGACGTCGAAAATGTGTTAAGTCGGATGTCGCGTTTTAATGATCGTATTCAGGGATGGCTTTTCAGCGGTTATAAAATGGCACCTGAATATACACTGCAGGATATCACCCGTCCTTTTCCGTTTAATGCTTTTTACGGCGAAGAGGATATCCCGAAAATTAACGGTGATGATTATCAGTTGCAGATTGGTGGACTTGTACGTGATAAGCGCAGTTGGCGACTGCCAGAGTTATATCAATTATCACAACATGAACAAATCACGCGCCATATTTGCGTCGAAGGATGGAGTGCCATTGGCCGCTGGGGCGGCGTACGCTTCAGTGACTTCCTGCAATTAATTGGTGCAGACACCAAAGCAAAATATGTCAGTTTCCGTTGTGCGGATGACTATTACACCAGCATTGATATGGCATCGGCGCTCCATCCGCAAACGTTATTGGCCTTAACCTGGGATGGCCGCATATTACCGCCGAAATATGGTTATCCCATGAAACTGCGTATCCCAACCAAACTGGGCTACAAAAATCCGAAACACATTATTTCAATAGAAATCACCAACCGCTTTACCGGTGGCTACTGGGAAGACCAGGGCTATAACTGGTTTGGCGGCAGTTAATCTCCCCTAAAACCCTGTAAGGAAATGAAGATGAAAAAGATTATTGCAACGCTGTTCACTGGCGCACTGTTGATGGCTGCTACAGGTGCTTATGCCGCTGACACTATGGCGAAAGATGGCATGCAAAATGAAAGCGCGATGTCCCACGACGGCATGAAGAAAGACAGTATGAAAAAACCGATGAAAAAACATGACGGGATGAAGAAAGCCGGGATGGGTAAAGACGGTATGGCAAAAGATGAAATGTCTAAGGATGGGATGTCAAAATAAGTGACTGGGTTACCGGGTTAATGCCCGGTAACCGTTCGGTTAACCTCAGCGAGATTTTTTGCAAAGATCTTCGATTTCAAGATCGGGCAGTTCTTCGCAGCTGCTGGTGTCATGTTTCTTCAGTTCAGCCAGTGCATCTGCCACTGTGCGCGTTTCCAGCACTTTCAGTGAGGCCTCTTCCGCCTCTTCCGCAATCGATTTGAAGTACCAGCACAAGTTAGCACTGACCAGGCAACGGGGTGCGACATCGGGACGCGAAGCCCAGAGCTTTTTATCTTCAATGACCGAGGTATAGATATCACGCAGCGTGATCTCCGCAGCAGGGCGACCGAGATGAATCGAACCGGTACGGCCAAGCGTAGAGACGATGATGCCATCGCGCGTTAACGGAACCATAAGTTTCCGAATGAAACTGGGGTTCGCTTCAAGACCATAAGCCAGTATGGCACTGGTCGAGCGTTTACCCAGTTGCTCCGCCATCGCTACGCTCAAAACCATCTGCAAAGCTGTCGGGAAGCGGTAATCTAGCATTTCTGTATCCTGAGTTGCGGTCTATCTTATTGTTTTCATGCCGCGGCAGTGAGTAATCAATGAGCAATAAATATAACAAACACTGTTGCTTTTTAGAAGCCAGCGACTGTGATCAAGGCACGTATTCATCATTTGATCAGGCAGAAGCGCACAGGCTGCTTAGTTTACGGCTCGCTATGATGCTTGCGGGTCAAGCGGGGGCAATTTATGCTTCAGCACCCAGACTAACAGCACATTCGTCAACGCTAACAGGCACAGCAACCAGAGTGTCGCGTTCGCGCCGAATTGCTGAAAAATGTATCCCCCTACCAGCGGCGTTAACGCCTGGCCAATCAGTGCTGGACGCGCCATGCGCCCCACCACAATTGCGTAAGCCTCTGGTTTGACCATCACCAGCGGTAAAGTTCCGCGCACAATCGCACGTAAACCATTTCCCGCGCCGTAAAGCACCATACTCACCAGCGCAAACTTTGGATAGCACGTCAGTAAGATCAACCCTATCGCCACTAATCCCACGGAAAAAAACGTTGTCCAGATAGGATGCCCGCGTTTGAAAGCGATATCGACAATGCGCGACCCAA
>NZ_BBOC01000108.1:0-13747 GCF_001485335.1 Type-D symbiont of Plautia stali
GGGTTTCTGAATGTCCACCTCGCTTACCACCGAACAGCGCCAGGCACTGCGTAATGCATCACACTGGTACGCCCTCCTCAGCGGTGAACGCGTCAGCCCGCAGCAGGAAGAAAAATGGCAGCAATGGGTCGATGCGAATCATGATAATCAGTGGGCGTGGCAACAGGTTTGAAAGCCTCAGGCAACAGATGCAAACCATGCCGGGCAATGTGGCCAGCCAGGCACTGCGCGATTCACAACTGACGCGGCGTCACGTGCTCAAAGGACTGTTGCTGGCTATCGGTGCCGGTGCGGGCTGGCAGTGGTGGCACAGTGACAGCGCCACCGGATTGCGCGCAGACTATCACACTGCTAAGGGCGAAATTCGGCAGTTCCCGCTCAGCGACGGTAGTTTGCTCACCCTTGATACGGCGTCTGCTGCCAACGTTCGCTATGACGATAACGAACGTCGCATCGAATTACTGTTTGGCAAACTGGCCATCACTAGCGGCAAAGACGTGCAGCAACGCCCGCTGCGCGTGTATACGCCACAAGGACAACTCACCGCACTGGGCACCGAATTCAGTGTGGAACAGCAAATCGATCGCACTCTGCTGCTCGTCAGCCAACATGCGGTTGCGGTGCGTCTGGCGGGCCAGCCTGAGCAACGTCTTACCGTCCAGCAGGGGCAAATGTTGAGTTTCAGTGCGCAATCCTTTGGTGCCGTCGAGAATGTCCCTGCACGCATGGAGTGGACCGGCGGCAGGCTCAGCGTCAGTGACCGACCACTGGCAGAGGTGATTGAGCAACTGGCGCGTTATCGTCAAGGCATACTTCGCTGCGATCCTGATGTCGCCAATTTGCGCGTCAGTGGCACTTTTCCCCTGTTAAAAACCGATGTGGCGCTCAATGCCTTACAGCAAACGCTGCCGATATCACTACAACGCGTGACGCGTTACTGGGTCACCGTCAAAACGCGCTAATTTTTTTTAAAAAAACGCCCAGACGATTGTCCCTTTTCCTCCCCTCAAACGACTTATCTCTAAATACACCAAAACAATGATAATTTTTGGAGATGTTATGACTGCTTCACGTGCCTCATCACTGCGCGCGCTTTCGAAAGCCAGCCCGCTGGTGATGGCGATTCGCCTTAGCTTGTTACCTCTGGTTTATGTTGCCCCGGGATTTGCCCAGGCGGCCACTGCCACCGCACACTACGCCATTCCGGCTGGCCCACTGGATGCGGCTCTGAACCAGTTTGCCAGCGCCGCGGGCATTACGCTGTCGTTGGATGCGCGACTGACGCGCGGCAAACAGAGCCCTGGCTTACAGGGCGATTACGCGATTGATGGCGGCTTTGCTGCACTGCTGAGCGGCAGTGATTTGCAAGCCAGTTCACTCGGCGCTGGCGTCTGGACGGTTAAAACGGTGTCTGCTGCACCTGGTGAACCGAGCCTGACGGTGGTGGGCGACTGGTTGGGCGACGCGCGTGAGTCTGATGTGTTTGAACACCCCGGTGCGCGTGATGTGATTCGTCGCGAGGATTTCGCTAAAAATGGTGCGACATCCATGCGTGACGTGCTGAACCGCATACCAGGTGTGAATGCGCCCGAAAATAATGGTACCGGCAGCCATGATCTAGCGATGAACTTTGGTATTCGTGGACTGAATCCACGCCTTGCCAGCCGCTCCACCGTGTTAATGGATGGCATTCCGGTGCCGTTTGCGCCATACGGACAACCGCAGCTGTCGCTGGCCCCGGTTTCACTTGGCAACATGGATGCCATTGATGTAGTGCGCGGCGGGGGTGCCGTGCGTTATGGGCCACAAAGCGTGGGCGGCGTGGTGAACTTTGTCACTCGCGCTATCCCGCAGGATTTCGGGATAGAAGCCGGCGTCGAAGGTCAACTTAGCCCCACGTCCTCGCAGAACAACCCGAAAGAAACCCACAATCTGTTGGTGGGCGGTACCGCAGATAACGGTTTTGGCACCGCGCTGCTTTACTCCGGCACGCGTGGCAGCGACTGGCGTGAACACAGTGAAACGCGCATCGATGATGTGATGCTGAAAAGCCGCTATGCGCCGAATGAAGTGCATACCTTCACCAGCCTGTTGCAGTACTACGATGGTGAAGCCAACATGCCCGGTGGTTTAAGCCGCGCCGATTACAACGCCGACCGTTGGCAATCCACACGCCCTTACGATCGTTTCTGGGGCCGTCGCCAGCTGGCGAGCGTGGGTTATCAGTTCCAACCCGACCAACAGCACAAATTCAATGTGCTAGGCTTCTTCACCCATACGCTGCGCAGCGGCTATCTGGAGCAAAAAGCCAATATTACCCTCTCTCCGCGCGAATATTATGTGCGTGGCATTGAGCCTCGCTACAGCCAAAGTTTTACCCTGGGCTCCTCAGCGCATGAGGTGGGTGTGGGTTATCGCTACGTCAGCGAGTCCGGACATGAAATGCGCTACTTCGTCCCGACCAGCAGCGGCGAGTTGCCTTCTACTTCGAGTCCGTACGATCGCGATACCCGATCGGGTACCGAAGCCCACGCGTTTTATCTGGATGACCGCATTGATATCGGCAACTGGACCATCACGCCGGGCATGCGTTTTGAACATATCAGCTCCTATCAGCGCAACGCGATCAAAGGCACACAGCAGGATGTCAGCTACAACGCGCCACTTCCCGCGCTTAACGTACTCTACCACCTGACCGATAGCTGGAATCTCTACGCCAATACCGAAGGATCATTCGGCACCGTCCAGTACAGCCAGATTGGCAAAGCGGTGGACAGTGGCAGCGTAGAGCCGGAGAAAGCACGTACCTGGGAGCTGGGTACGCGCTATGAAGATGGCGCCTTGACCGCAGAAATGGGACTGTTCCTGATTAACTTCAACAACCAGTACGACTCCAATCAAACCGACGATTCCGTCACTGCACGCGGTAAAACCCGCCACACCGGTCTTGAAAGCCAGGTGCGTTATGACTTATCAGATCTTACCCCTACGCTGGAAAACGTCTCGGTTTACGCCAGCTACACCTATGTGAACGCGGAGATCCGCGAGAAAGGTGATACCTACGGAAACCAGGTGCCATTCTCACCGCGCCAGAAAGGCACGCTGGGCGTTGATTACAAGCCAGGTAACTGGACGTTCAACCTCAACAGTGATTTCCAGTCCAGCCAGTTTGCTGATAACGCCAATACCGTGCAGGAGAGCGCCGACGGCAGTACCGGCCGTATTCCCGGATTTATGTTGTGGGGCGCGCGTGCGAACTATGACTTCGGCCCACAAATGGCCCATCTCAACCTGGCCGTCGGTGTGAAAAACATCTTCGACCAAGACTATTTCACCCGTTCTTATGATGACAACAACAAAGGTCTGTACGCCGGACAACCGCGCACAATTTATGTGCAGGGTTCTGTGAAGTTTTGAGTTGTTTGTCATTCCAGGTGCGCATCAATGCGCACCCTACGGAAAACCGTATCCATTCTCGTAAGGTCGCCATTTATGGCGACCACATAGCAAACCCGTAGGGTCACCATTTATGGCGGCCAGCGCAATTTTATGGAGTTATGCAGATGTTCCGTTGTTTACGATGGTTGTCGCTGGTGAGTCTTATAGTCCTGGCCAGCACCGCCCACGCGGTCACGGTGCAGGATCAACAGGGTACCTTTACCCTCAACACCCTACCGCAGCGCATTGTGGTGTTGGAATTATCATTCGCTGATGCCCTCGCCGCCGTCGATGTCAGCCCGGTTGGCATCGCAGATGACAATGACCCTCAGCGTCTGTTTCCTGAAGTGCGCGCAAAGCTGCAACCCTGGCAATCCGTTGGTCTGCGCGGTCAACCCAGCCTTGAAGCGATTAGCGCACTCCATCCCGATCTCATCATCGCGGACAGCAGTCGTCACGCCACCATCTATGCGGCCTTGCAGCGCATCGCACCGGTTTTACTGCTGCAATCACGTAACGAAACCTATCAGGAAAACCTGCATTCAGCGGCAATCATCGGCGAGGTGGTGGGTAAAAACGCAGAAATGCAACAGCGGCTGGCACTTCATCAACAACGCATGCAGGCCGCCGCAGCGAAACTCCCTGCTGGTACCTCGGTGATGTTTGGTACCTCACGCGAAAATCAGTTCACCTTACACTCGGCAGCCAGTTACACCGGGGGGGTATTGACGGCGCTGGGTTTAAAAGTGTCGCAACCGATTAATCAAGCGCCGATGACGGTGTTAAGTCTTGAACAGTTATTGGCGCAAAATCCTGACTGGCTGCTGGTGGCGCATTATCGTGATGAAAGCATTATCAAAAACTGGCAGCGCGATCCCTTGTGGAGCCTGATGAACGCAGAACGGTTGCACCATATCCGCACCGTAGACAGCAATAGCTGGGCGCGAGCACGGGGTTTATTTGCCGCTGAGAAGATCGCAACTGACGCTGTCACTATTTTCACTGCGCCATGACTGCTTCGCTACGATGGTGGCTGAGTCTTTTGCTACTCAGCCTGACCTTTTGGTTTAGCCTGGTGAGTTTCAGCGCCATACCGATTCCCGCGACCGCCGCGGTAAGGGCGTTGTTGCCGGGCGAAGTAAACAGCATGGCGGAAGCGCTGGTGTTCAACCTGCGCTTGCCGCGCACCCTGGTGGCGATGTTGCTCGGTGCCAGCCTGGCGCTGGCCGGTGCGCTGTTACAAGTGATGACGCATAACCCGCTGGCCTCGCCATCTGTACTGGGAATTAACAGCGGCTCCGCGCTCGCTATTGCACTGACCTCGGTGTGGAGTCCGATAGCCTTAGCTGGCTACCCGCTGTCATTGATCGCGGCCTGCGGCGGCGGACTCAGCTGGCTTTGCGTCAGTGCCGCCGGGCGAGGAAGCGCCCAGCATCAGGATCGCCAACGATTAATTCTTGCGGGGATCGCCCTGTCCGCCTTTTGCATGGCATTGACACGCGTCACGCTGTTGCTGTCAGACGATCACGCTTTTGGTGTGCTTTACTGGCTGGCTGGGGGCATTGCTCACGTGCGCTGGCAACAGGTTTGGCAGCTCTTCCCGGTAGTCGCCATCCTGACTCCCCTGATTCTGTCTCAAGCCCCGTCACTCAATTTACTCCGTGTCGGCGATGAGGCCGCACACGCATTGGGTGTCAACTTACCTCGCCTGCGCCTGCTGCTGAGCCTGTCACTGTTGTTGCTGGTCGGGGCCTGTGTCAGCGTGGCGGGTCCGCTCGCCTTTATTGGATTATTGGTGCCTCATCTTGCACGGGCCTGGATCGGGCACAATCTACGCATCATGCTGCCTATGTCGATGCTGCTCGGTGCGTCCCTGATGTTATTGGCGGATATCACCGCCAGGTGGCTGGCATGGCCCGGTGAAATACCAGCAGGTGTAGTACTCGGACTGGTTGGCGCGCCTTGCTTTGTCTGGCTGGCACGGAGACGCAGTTAATGAACGCACGCATGTTGCTCTCGCTGCTGCTGGTCGCGCTAACGACCACCGCACTTTG
The DNA here is from genome assembly GCF_001485335.1 of Type-D symbiont of Plautia stali. Taxonomy (NCBI): domain Bacteria; kingdom Pseudomonadati; phylum Pseudomonadota; class Gammaproteobacteria; order Enterobacterales; family Enterobacteriaceae; species Type-D symbiont of Plautia stali. The sequence continues at coordinate 5,493 of NZ_BBOC01000108.1, forward strand.
CAGCCTGAAATGGGGCGTACAGAGTTTTAGCTGGTCGGCGATCGGACAAGCCTGGCAGGCCACCAGCGAGGCGCATTATGTGGTGATCGAGTATCGATTACCTCGCCTGTTTTTAGCGATGCTGGTGGGTGCGTCACTGGCCGTTTCTGGCGTGCTGGTACAAGGCATTATTCGTAATCCCCTGGCTTCTCCCGATATCCTTGGCGTTAACCATGCCGCCAGCCTCGCCACGCTCTCCGCTCTGTTGCTGTTTCCCGCATTACCAGGCTTTGGCTTGCCACTACTGGCCTTCGCTGGCGGCTGCCTGGCGCTACTGCTATTGCGCGTGCTGGTCGATTTCTCCGCACCGTTACGACTCGCGGTAGTGGGTATCGCACTGGCCGCCTGCTGGGCCAGCCTGACCGATTATCTGATGCTGTCTCGTCCTCAGGACGTCAATATGGCCTTGCTGTGGTTAACCGGCAGTTTGTGGGGACGTGACTGGAGCATGGTGACACTGGCGTTGCCTTTGCCGCTGTTACTGTTAGCGAGCCTGCGCTTCTGTCGCGATCTCGATCTGTTAGCACTTGGCGATGCCCGTGCCGCAACGCTCGGGGTGGAACTGAGAACGGTGCAACGCTGGGGATTAGTTTTGTCCGTGGCACTGGCGGCCATGGCCGTCGCGCTCTGCGGACCCATCAGTTTTATTAGCCTGGTGGTGCCCCACGTCATACGGCATCTCATCGGAGGGCGGCATCGACGCCTGTTGCCCTGCGCAGCGCTGGGCGGCGCGTTGCTGCTGGCATTAGCGGATCTGCTCGCTCGCACCCTCGCCCCGCCGATGGAACTCCCTGCGGGTGTGATCACCGCACTGCTCGGCGCCCCCTGTTTTTTCTGGTTACTGATAAGGATGCGCTAAATGGACATTCGCACTCACGATCTCTGCGCCGGATATGGCAGCAAACGTATTCTGCATCACATCAATGTGACACTGCCCGCCGGGCAGATTACCGCGCTGCTTGGCCCAAATGGTTGTGGCAAGTCGACGTTACTGAAATGCTTTGCACGCTTATTAACGCCCCAGCAGGGCGAAATCTTGCTAGGTCGAGATCCCCTGACCGCGCTTTCGTCCCGCCAGCTCGCGCGTTTACTGGCCCTGTTACCGCAGCAACATTTGACGCCTGAAGGCATCAGCGTTGAAGAGCTGGTCGGTTATGGTCGCAGCCCGTGGATGCCCTTCTGGGGGCGCGTATCCGCCAGTGATAAAGCGCAGGTGCAGGCAGCGATGGCGCGTATGGATATAACTGAACTGGCCCATCAGCGCGTCACGGCGCTCTCCGGTGGCCAACGCCAGCGCGTGTTTCTCGCTATGTTGCTGGCGCAAGATACACCGATCGTCTTATTAGATGAGCCCACCACCTGGCTGGATATCAATCATCAGGTGGAACTCATGAAATTAATGGGCGACTTAAAAGCACAGGGTAAAACCGTGGTCACCGTGCTGCATGATTTGAATCAGGCCAGCCGTTATTGCGACCATCTGGTCCTGTTCAAGCAAGGAAGCGTGGTGGCGCAAGGATCACCCTCGCAGGTGCTGACGCCACAGCAGTTACAGCAGGTGTTTAACGTGCGTACCAGCGTGGTGGCCGATCCTTTGAGCGGCGCACCACTGTGCCTGTTTCATGATGAATGAATCATCTGTCAGTGCGCATCACTGCGCACTCGTTGATCAGTTATAAAACGCCGGACGCGGCGGCATGGTAATCGCTACGATTTCACCGTTGTTCTGCGCAGCAACACAGGCATCCGCGGCGACGGCAGCGGCAAAGCCATCCCAGGCGGACGGACCAGTCATGTTGCCGGACAGCACATTATTAATGAAGTCCTGCAATTCCACATCGTAAGCGTCAATAAAGCGTTTTTTCCAGTCAGTCAGGATGCCGGTGGAAAGTTTGGCGGCGCGGCGCGTTTGCACGGACATCGGCTCTGGCAGGCTGGCAATTCCGCTTTCTCCCACCACCTGGCACTGAATATCGTAACCGTATTCACAGTTGACGAAAATTTCCACGTCGATGCGTACACCTTTGGCGGTTTCCAGCAGCACGATCTGAGGATCTTTCAAATGCGATGACGCTTTACGGGTTTTGCGCGGATAAATCACCTGGGCACTGACGTAATCATCCTTTAACAACCAGCGCAGCACATCCAGCTCATGGATCAGCGTATCGGTAATCGCCATATCAGTGGTGTAACTGTCACCCACTTCCGGGTTTCGGTGCGCACAGTGCAACATCAGCGGTTCGCCGATCTCACCGCTATCAATAACATTTTTCAATGCGCGGTAGCCGCTGTCGTAGGGACGCATAAAGCCGACCTGCACCAACTTTTTACCCGCAGCGATCTCCGCTTCCACAATGTTTTTACACCCTTGAGCCGTGACGGCTAGCGGCTTTTCACAGAACACCGCTTTACCCGCTTTGATAGCAGCCAGCACAAACTCTTCATGGGTCGGCCCCCAGGAGGTCACCAGAATGGCCTGCACATCCGCGGCATTAATCAGGTCATGCGCGTTGTCGTAGATCTCAGCCTTCAGACCCAGATCGTTAATCACCTGCTCACAATTGCTACGGTTGATGTCATTCAGAGCAACAACACGTGAGTTTTGCAGTACCTGGCTGCAACGGCGAATGTGTTCACGTCCGATAGCGCCAGTGCCGATTACACCAATATTGAGTGTCATGCTTCTTTCCTTAATCTGTATACAGGTGAAATTAGTGGTTGAGATATTCGATACTGGTGCGGATTTCACGCGCGATATCCGCTTCGCTCCATCCATCCATCACCGATGAAAACGGCTCAAAGGCATAAATGCCGGTGTAGCCCATCTCTTCAAGACGTTGAACTTGCTGTTTTGACTTCAAGAGATCATCAGCGCTCAGCATGATGCGTTCTTCATCCGTCAAGGTATGAACAGGACGAGCGTCCGTGACACCCGACAGATGCACCAAACCGATGTTCCTCACATCAACACCACCGGCGAAGTCCTGCTCTGCCCCCTCGTACAAATGATGATGGAAAGTATCGAGGACGATTTTGAACGGGACACCGGCCTGTTTGATCAACTGCTGGGCCAGCGCGGCAGAACGCAGTGAGCTTTGGGGGAAACCCAGCGGTTCCACCAGCCCTTCAATGCCATATTCGGCAAATAACGGTGCCAGCGTTTGCAATGCTGCTATCGTTTGCTGGTGAGAAATAACGGTGCCGTCATTAAGCGGGCAAAGCACCAGGGCCTTCGCTCCCGTTTCCCTCGCGTCTTTTAATAAGCCACGCGTTTTTTCCAGCACCTCTTCACTTAATTGATTAAAGGGGTAGACAGCATTGATGGTTTCAATTTCAAGGCCATATTGTTGAGTCAGAGAATGAACCACCTCTCCTCCCAAACCATCCGTCACACTGCCACTTTTCATATCATTGCGAATTTCCACCTTATTTATCCCAAGGTCATTCACCAATGTGAAAAATTGTTCAACAGTTAAATTCGGTGCAATCTTGCGGTTCACGCAAAAGCGGTCGTGACTTATTTTATAGGTCATGATCTTTCCTGAAATAATAAACGTTAGGTTTGGTCAAATGTTCTGTTTTGCTGTAACGCATTAACTGGTTTTGATAGTAAGTTATCTTTTTGTTTCCGACTGCGTGAACCTTGAGTGATTTACATCAACGTCACTCAGACAGGATCTGCGTCACATTTATGGCTTACCGTCATACAGTTCATAGAAGTAATGCTCGACCTGCTCCAGACTGCGCCCACGCGTTTCCGGAATAGTACGCAACACAAACAGTGAGCCTCCAATCCCGATGATGGCAAAGGTCAGGAACGCGCCAGCCAGACCAAATGCCGCCAGCAGAATCGGGAATGCCATGGAAATAGCAAAGTTGGCCATCCACAGGGCAAATACCGCGCCCCCCATACAGATACCCCGCATGCGCGCCGGGAATATTTCGGACAGTAGCAGCCAGGTAACCGGTGATAGCGCGCCCTGCTGGAAGCAGAGGAACATCAGCATCCCGGCTAAAACCAGATAAGCGCGCAGTAGATTGACCTCACCGCCCAGATGGTATTCCGGCATGAAGAAACAAACGGCAGCGATAAAGAACAGGCAAGCAGTACAACCCATTTGCCCCACCAGCACCAACGGGCGGCGGCCAATTTTGCCAATCATCCAGATACCGACCAGCGTCATCAGCACCGAAATCACGCCATTGGCAATGGTGGCAAACAGTGCTGCATCATTGCTCAAGCCCGTTGCCGTCAGCATGGTGGGCGCGTAGTACATAATGGTGTTCACACCGGTAAGCTGCTGAATGGCGGCAATACCAATACCGAGCAGAAACACCTTGCGCAGCCATGGAGTGCGTAAATCGCGCAGTCGTCCTTTTCCCTTCTGTCGGTTCTCTTCGATCGTCTCTTCTATCTCCTCCAGTTCCCATTCGACATCTTCCGCCGCACGGGTCTTCTCCAGTACTTTTCTTGCTTCAGGACTATTGCCACGCATCACATGCCAGCGCGGGCTTTCCGGCATAAATATCATGCCGATCCACAGCAGCACCGCGGGAACCGTGGAGATCGCCAGCATCCAGCGCCACGTGTGCTCACCGCCCCAGATTTCATTAAAGGTCGCGTTAGAGACATAGGCCAATAGCTGACCGGAAACGATCATTAACTCTTGCAGTGTTACCAGTTGACCGCGCTTGTTCGCGGGCGCGATTTCAGCGATATATACCGGTACCGTCGCCGCCGCACCGCCGACTGCAATTCCCAGGAATAACCTGGAGACGATCATGGAAACAACGTCCGGGGCAAAGGCGGAACCCACAGCACCAACGGCGAAAATAAACGCCAGCGAGATGATGATTTTGCGGCGGCCCAGCGCATCAGCAAAGTGCCCCGCCAGTAAGGCACCAAACGCCGCACCAAACAGCAATGAACTGGTCACTAATCCGGTGGTAAATGGCGTTAGCTGCAAATCATTGCGCATAAATAACAGTGCACCAGACACGACGCCGGTATCGTAGCCAAATAATAAACCGCCTAAGGTTGCTACCAGCGCAATAATCTTCACAAATGGCTCAGTACGCGTTGCACTATTTGGACCTGACGTGGTGTTACTGGAGATATAAAGTTCTTTTTCCATAAACCCTCCTGGTAAAAAGCATTAGGAAATACAGCAGAACAAAACAGAATCTCACGCTAACGGTATTTTTATTTCATGTTAATTGTTATTTAAAACATTGCGTTCAAAGTGTGAAATCAAGCATTCTGGTTATTTTATTTTGATGGATTTACATCAAGTATTGTTGGATTTTGGATTTAAAAGGTAATAGCGAATATATCGCTGACTGATGATGTGGATTTAAATTAAGCGGGGAGTCAAAGCGCGAATAAGAAAACCCTTACGCCAAACCTATTAGCGTAAGGGTTAATCAGATTAAAACTGCCAGCGTACGCCACCATTGTAGCGCCAGCCTTTTGTTCCGTTACCGTCAATCTCCTGGCGATAATCCGCTTCGGCATACAGCGAAACATTGCTTTTTAAGGTTGCGGTGCCGCCGATACCCACATCCCACATCTGACCGAACTTACCGCTGTCAAAGCTGACACTCTGCGCGCTACCGTTGGCACTGGCCTGCGTCGTCGCTGCGCCACCCCAGCCACGCGTGTAACTGGTACGCAGATAAGGCGTATATTGTTGCCCGGCGGCATCCTGCCAGGTGCGGTCCAGTCGCGCCCCTACACGGCCAATAGTTTGATTGTAGCTTCCCCAACGTACACGGGTATTATCCTCGTCAACCAGGTCATCCATATTGAGCAGCAAATACATTAACTGCGCCTGCGGCTCAAGGCGAATGCCGTTGCCAAGCTGCCACGGATAGCCGGTTTCCAGTGAAGCGCCCCAGCCATTACCTTTCAACTTGCCGACGTCTTTCTGCCGCGCAATGTCGGTATCGCCACGGTGCCAGTCAAATGACAGCGTGCCGTCCACATACAGGCCGTTGTCACGCAGCCAGGTCGCGTATAACGACAGCGTATCGTTATCGATACTGGTGGAACTATAGCCATCTGCTGCCTGCGGGCGAATACGGGCATTACCTCGGGTGTAAGCCACGCCTGCGCGTAAGCTGTCGTTGGCCCCCTGTAGGTGAATCAAATTTCCGCCTAATTGCACCGCACTGTAATCCAGATCGAAGTCATAGCCGTATTGGCTCAGGCTGCGATCAGTTTTGTAGGTCAGGTTGGAGCCCAGATAGCGGATAAACATCTCACCGCCGTTACCTGCAGAGCTATCTTGATCCTGGCGTAACTCACCTAAGCGCTTATGCAGATCGTCCATCACCGCCATGTTGTAGTAGGCCAACCCGACAGGTGCAGAAATATAGGACGGCATTTGAGGGGTGAGTTGAGGCCGCACTGCGTTACCTGCCGTGTCGCTGATGAAGTTGTTCGCCAGCCGATAATCCCATGCAGAGCCATTGGTGCTGCTATAGAGCCCGTATTGATAAGGACCCGATGCCACGTAGCCATTCGCCAACGCGAAGCTACTGGCGCTGGCAGTTCCGGTGACCTGCACCAGCGAGATGCCCTGGTCCGGCGTGATAACAGCCCCACCACCCGCCAGCGGTTTGACATCCAGCAAGGTTGTGCCGCCGCTATTGCCGTTAACGCGCAGGTTATCACTGGCTCCTCCGCTGGCTAATTGCGTGTTGAGTTTCACGCGACCACCGACAGCATTAAGATCGCCATCGATCGTTAACGTATTACCCGGCGCACCGTTACCATTGGTGAGATCCAGCATCCCGGCATTATTCACCACCAGCGATCCATCCGTGGCACCACTTAACAGCGGATTGACGCCATCACCGGCAAACAGGGTCGACCCCTCGCCGATATTGATGGTGCTGTGCGCCAGCTTCAGGTTATCGGTTAATGTCCATTGAGTGTGGTAGAAGTTAATGGTGCTCCAGCCACCGCCGAGGTTGGTGCCTTTGCTGAGATCGTCGGCGCTGAAAGAGCCGCCGCGCGCAGTGATATCACTGAAATTCAAGGTGCTGCCTGCACCATTATTGGTGGTGATGTGACGCGTGTTGGCGAGGTCAACGTTAGCCACCAGCGCCTGATTGGTGCCGTCACCCATGGTCAGACTGCCATTCAGTGTGCCACCCGAAACCTGCAAACTGTCGTTGCCATTGCCCGTGTTGACGTCGCCAACCACACTCCCCGCCAGTAACGCGATTTGATCATCGCTGGCCCCTCCCGCCACCACGATGGTTTCCGGGAAAGGAGCGCTGATATTGCCTTGGTTAATAAAGCGCGTCTGCCCGCCACGCAGGTCAATAATCGGTGAGACGGTGCTTAATGAAATAATGCCGCCCCGGTTGATCACCTCACTGGCGGTACTGGTGACAATCGCCGAGCCACCCGATTGGTCATACACCGCAATGGTGCCTTCGTTGGTGACCGTCCCTGTGGTGTTAGCGCGTACCCCGGTGTTATTGCCGGAGACAAAGATGTAATAGTTTGGCCCAATCATCAGATCGTTATGGGTCACTGAACCATCCTCATTGGCAAACAGATAGCCGATACCATTACCGTTGCCACTGACGTTGATGTAGGCATGCCCCTCGGGATCAAAAGAGGTGGCTGAACGAATGCCGTTACCGTCGTTGACATCAATGCGGGCATAATTCAACGCGATATTGCTGGATTCAGCACGGTTATTGATTACGTTGCTGCTGCCATATAACTCTACATGGTCAGCGTTAAACCCCGCTGCGCCGTTATCGATCAGCACGGTATCTGCATTACCGCCAGCACCAATCGAACTGGTGTAGCTGCTATAAGTATCGCCTTGACCGTCTCCGATGATATTAAGTGAACCACCGCTGCCGACACGAATGGCGGCAGTGCCCTCGGAGTAAAGATGGCCACTACTTTGTAGATAGATTGAGCTTCCCGATGAGGCATCCAACGCTACGCCTTTGGTGGCGGAAATCGAACCGCTGTTAACCAGTAAACCGCCATCAGTCAGCCCTACCGCGCTGCTGTTGTTGCCGTTGAGCGTGACGGTGCCCTGATTATTGACATTGCCGCCGCCTCCCGCGCTTAACAACGTGATGTTTTCAGCATCTGTGTTCAGACTGGTGCTATTGCTGATGCTGCTTAAGCCTTCAAGCGCCTGGTAACCGACCTGATTCGCGTCATGGAACACAATGTTGCT
>NZ_BBOC01000109.1:0-13650 GCF_001485335.1 Type-D symbiont of Plautia stali
GTTACCGGTCCGGTTTGAGAAAGCACGGCCGCCTGCTAAGGTGCCCGTGACAATCTGCGGCAATACGGAGCCCGAAATGCTTACAACCATAATTTACCGGAGCCACCTCGCCGATGAGGTGCCCGTCCGCATCCTGCCGGGCATGGTGGAGAAGGCCAGCCTGCTGAACGCCCGGCATCAGGTAACGGGCATCCTGCTGTTTAACGGTACGCACTTCTTCCAGATCCTTGAGGGCCCGGAGGAGGGCGTGCTGGACATCTACGCTCGCATCTGCGCCGACCGGCGCCACCACAACGTGGTTGAGCTGATGCGCGACTACTCACCGTCACGTCGCTTCGGCAATCACGGCATGGAGCTCTTCGACCTGCGCCACCAAGACAGCGGCAGCGTGCTGCAGGCGGTGCTTGACCGCGGCACGTCTAAATACCGCCTGACCTATGACGATCGCGGACTGCAGTTCCTGCGAACCTTCGTGGAAGCCCGGGAGAAAGAGAACTACTTTGAGGTCCTGCCCGCCGACTACTGGGACTTTGTGCCGGACGAGAACGGGTCACCGGCCCCGGCAGCGGGCGTCACCTTCCGCCCGGTGGTCGACCCGCTCGGGCGTAAGGTCACGGCCCTTGAGGCCCTGCCCGGTGACGCGCCGGCGGGGCTCTCCGGCGAGGCGCTGTACGAGCACAATCTCGCGGCGGTCACCGGGGCGCTGAACAGGGCCGGCAGGTCGTGCCCGGACAACATCATGATGTACGTCAGCATTCTGCCCATGACGCTGGTCGCCCTGCCGGACGCCGTGGGCCGGCTCGTGAGCGCCATCGACAGCGCCGGACTGGTGCCGCAGCAAATTATACTGGGCGTCAGCGAGACGGAGGTTATCTCCCGGCTGGAAGCATTTTCCGCAGCGGTGCGGCAGCTGAAGCAGGCCGGTATCAGTCTCTCAATTGATAACTTTGGTGACGGCTCAGCCGGGCTGTCGCTGCTGGCGCACGTGCAGCCGGACCGCGTACGCATCGGCGCCGGGATCGTGCGCAACATTCACCGCAGCGGCCCCCGTCAGGCGGTGGTGCACGCGGTGCTGCGCTGCTGTTCGGCGCTGGAGATCAACGTCATCGCGGCAGGCATCGAGCAGCCGGAGGAGTGGATGTGGCTGGAGGCGGCCGGGGTCACTGATTTCCAGGGCGCGCTGTTCACCGCAGAGGGCGCGGCCGTCGCCTGGCCGGAGACGCGCGAGGCCGTCTGAGGCAAGGTGCAGAACAGGGGGCCCGCGGGCCCCGGATGATTAACAGGCGGCGGCCTGCTGAGGCGGATGCTGCGCGGCCATGACGGCCGCCGGCACGTCGGCCTTTTCCTGCCGCAGGGTTCTGCCGCGGTTGGCCTTTTCAAGCCAGGTGCGGAAATGCGTCATCATCGCCGCCGCGTGCTGCGCGTCCGGCGTACGGTAAATCAGCAGCCGGCTTTTGGTCTGGTTTGTGCAGTCGATGGCGTAAATCTCGATGCCGGCGTCGCGCTGCTCGCTTTCAATTGCTGTAAAATGCATCTGAGGCCAGCGGTTCACCTTCAGCATAAACTCACTTAAAATCCTTTTTTTTCCTTTTATTGTTTTAAAAACGGTACTCTTTCACTGGTCCGCCCAGTGTAGAACGGGTTGCAGACTCTGCAAGCCGTCAGCGGGATATCAAGCGTAAAGGTTTCGTAAGCCCCCTGTTTTCAGCGCCGGAGATAACTGCAGCATGCGCCAGCGGGAGATCTCCGGCAATCTGCCGGTGGGCTATCAGTGCAACAGGCAATAACACACAGGAGAGGCAGCCATGCTCAGCGAAGACAGGCTCAGCCACATCGCCGGCCATCCGGACAGCCATGACGCGGAGGCCGTGGCGATGGCGCAGGAGATCCTGCAGCTGCGCCGCACGCTGGGCGCGCCCTGGGCCGTGGTACAGCCGCTGGGTGAGCTGTATGTGGAGGACGGGAACGCGGCCATGATCTGGCCGGCGAGCCTGGCGGAGCGCGGCGACGTCTGCCTGTACCGCCTGGAGAAGCCTTCTCCGGTGGCGGAAGCCGCGCCGCCCGCGGCAAAGCAGCGCGGCCGGAGAAAGAAAATGCCGGCGCAGGGGTAAGTTCCCTTCATAACAGCGCGACCGTGCCGCGTCCTGACGCTGCGTCGAAAAAGTTTTCTGCATGACAGAGTCCCCGTTCATGTTCGGGCCCGCTGCGCTGTGGTAAGCTCTGCGCCCGAAACCTGCTGCCGGATAACCCCATGAAAAATGACTTTGAAGAAAAAATGGCCGACATCATGATTGGCGAGGCCGTTACGGCGCTGCTGGACGAGGACGTCGCCATCAGCTGGGCCGTGCTGACGGAGCGCCTGCGAGCGGCTATTGAGCATGAAACGGATGAAGACCGCGTTCGCGCGGGGCTGCGCGCTATTGAAGAGGTCCGGCGGGAAATGCAGATTCGCGCCGGTGAAAAGACCGGGGTGCCCGGCGCTGACGAACTGTCAGCGCAGAAGCTTCACTGAGGTCACCCGGGGCGCAGCGGTATCCCCGGGGGCGCCTTTCTGATATACTGTACACTTATCCACCTTACGGACGGAGGTCATATGAACGATGACACCACCGCCGAAGATATCTACGCCGTTATCGGAACGGTCGTGGCGCGCCTTCTTAAGCCGGACCAGCACCTTACCCTTCACGAAATTACCAGCGCCCTGCACGGCATGGGCGAAGCGGCCGGCGCGGCGGACATGCGCGAAAGCTGCGCACGCGCCGTCAGGCTGCTGGCTCAGCAGATGCACTGACCTTCGGATTACTCCCGTTCTGACGTGCTCCGCGCGCGCAATGACGGTGGCGTGCCACACTGAGAAGTGTGAAATCGTTTAAACCGGGAGATGCCTGTGAAAGTCTGGATTGCCGTTACCCTCGCCGCCGCCGTCAGATGCTCCGTGTGGGCCTCAAAAGGGGGATTCGACTCCCCGGCAGCGCTGGCCGCCGCGCACGCTGTGCAGCAGAAGTAGCCTCAGAAACCCTCGTCGTCGGGCGTTTTACCCACCACGATTTCCAGCGCGCTGCGCAGCACGTCAAGCTGGACCACGTCTGAAGTGCTCTCGAGCTCGGCGATAAGATAAAGAATGATCGCTTTGCTGGTCACCTTTTTGCCGTGAATAACGATGTCGCGGATGACGGCGTCCAGCACGGCGGTCTCGGCGGCCAGCGCGTCGCCGCCGCTGCGGAAGTGCTGGATGATGTCGGCTTCGGTGGTGGTGTGCTGTTCGTTAAGCTGCATGGTGTTATCCGTCAGGCCCTGCGGGCAAAGGTGGCCAGGCTGATGCCTGAAATAAAAACGGCCACCCTCCGGTAGCCGCATCCTGCGGGCGTCCTGCCACTTTCCGTCTGAAACGGAAATCTTTGCTGAGGGTCAGTGCTTGCGACCATTGTCAGGTGCGGGCTCAGCATTAAAAGCCAGTATTGCTGCATCACGGCTGCTGCTTACTTGTGGAAGAGTAGCTTCGACTTCATGAATAGCCATCATAATTGCTTCCAGTCGTTCAGCGTTCTGCTCAGTCTTTGTCATGGACTTAAGCACGCCAATCAACCTGACAGCGCCTATGTCATCGCCGCTGTCAAGCATAGCTATGACAGCATCCCCCAAAACTACATCGACCAGTTTTTCTGATTTACTTCTTTGCATACCCGCGCCTTATGGTGCCTGTCCTCCGGACAAAGTGCCGGTCGCCCAGTCCGGACGGCCCTTGTATGCATGCTGCGGGGCGTTTTTACATGGAAACTGAAACTTAACGCTCGAACAACATACCGATAAGCGTCTGGTAATGACGCTCTTCTTCCAGGCTGGATGCGACTTCGAGACGGCGCAGCAGCTTGGTACAAATGGCCTTACGGTTAAGGTTCTTGCCTGCGCGCAGGATTTCAACGACAATCTGCCCCAGCGTTTCCTGCTGGGTCGGCGCCGATGCCTTGCTGAAGTAGTGCGCAATGTCGCTGGCGGGATCCGGGAATCTCGTATTGCTCTGACGCATGGTGAACCTCTCGGTGGTTAAAATGTAGTCGGCTCTGTCTGACCGTAAAGTTATACAACCAAATCAAACTTGTACAGCAATTGTGTTGCTGTACAGCTTACTTTTTTGTGCAAAAAGTGCTACATTTTACTTAACAGTAACTTAGGTGAGTATCAGCGCGCGAATGATGAGCGGTTTAATGAAGGGGTTGTACAACAGTCAGAACAGCATGGTCCGCTCAGGGGCCGGGGCACAGGAAAGAAGCCTGCCCGGTGTCACCCGGACAGGCGGAGGGGTGTCTTCAGTGCCTGAAGCCGCGGCCCGCTGCAGTGATCCATCTCAGCTCGTCCCGGTTGCCCGGCGATGACTCAAACCCGCGGAGCCAGCGTTTCGCCCCTCTTATCTGTACGCAGCGCGCAGGATTTTTCTCGGCGGCGGCCATCTCAGCCAGCTCGCGGATAAGCGAGCCAACGGTAATGTCCGCATTATTCATCGCCAGATGAACCGCCGCTTCGCCAATAATCATCTGGTTCTGGTCATAGTCATTATCAGGCATGCTCTGCTCTCCCTCCGCCTTATTACGGTATTTCAGTGTAGTCGCTTAACGGACTGAAAACCGGTTCCGTTTAAATACTTTCCGCGCATTATCCCGTCAGTCAGAATTATGTTCAGCCGCACAGCGATAAAAAACACACTGAATTCAGATGCCTGACAGGTTATCAGAGGTAACTGTCGGAAAATACTGAATAAACCTTATGTGTGGTCTGAAATCGTTTTCATCCTGAGGTGCAGCCTGAGCATGTAAGTGTTTCGGTAATTAATCTCAGAAGAGGATTTAACAGGGCCTGAAAAATATGGATGATAAGCCTGCAGGGTACTGACCGTTAATATGCGCCGCATATAAGAATAATCAGGGGGTAAATCCAGGTAGTTATTCTCCTTCAACATCAGAGACAATTAGGAAATACAGATTTCCTAATTAAGCGCGCCGGGATAAATTTACTTCCGGCGCGCGTCCTTGTGGTTTTATTTAAACTTCAGGTTTTGGTCCCCGCCGGCTGATAAGGCCGCCTTTACGGCCGGCCTCGCGCGCGCGATCGGGGCAGTTTTTGAAGTTGCCGCCGCTGGCGGCGCCGCCCTTGCTGCCCGCCTCAGAGGCGCGTGCCGGGTCGGCCGCGAAGTTTCCGGCTCCACCGCGTCTTGCTGTTGTCATGATGTCTTCCTCAGATAAAAGTTGTCCTGTATTTCAGACGGTTATAGTGTGGCACGTCTGTACAGGGCTGCCTGATTTCAGAACACTTTTTTCAGGGGTATGACGGCGGACACGTATTGCAGGGTGGCTGAATCTGAAATGCGGGCCCGCTGGACCCTCGCGCTTGCGACTTCAGCAATATGCGCCAGGCTGTGTGCGCGGAACGGCGCGTGACATCCCTCCGGGTGGAGAGTTGTTCTGCAGGCGCGCCGTGCCGCATTCGTATTACTTCTGCGCAGCGTTCAGGGGGTGCGTGCTGATGACAACCCGTCGCCGCAGGTGGCTTTCAGGCTCGGCGCCCCAGCAGAAGGCGGCCCAGTGGCCGCAGAACGCCAGCCAGCTGCGCACCGGGTGGAGGCAGCCCGACTCGCCCGTGCCGTCCCATACGTACACGTTGTGCTCCGGGTCGCGCAGCGCCCAGGCCACCATCCCCTCCCACATCACCTTTGCCGCGTTCGTCTGCGCGCTGTCGGTTATGATTATCGACCAGCGATGCAGAAAATGGCAGAAGAAACGGCGCGCCAGGCCGTGCACCGCCCCCTCGTGCTGCGGCTGGCGGGTGCGCCAGACCATGACCTGTATGCAGGCGCGCTCCGGCGAGGTGAAGTCTTCAGTTTCTTCCAGCCTCACCGCATACACGGTCTCCTGCCCGGGCTCCTGCGTGACCAGCCTGAACTGTTGCTCTGCTCTGTTCTGCCATAGGGTGTAGCCGAACGGCGTCACAAACCCGGGCAGCGTAAACGGCTCCACGTCACGGGCAAGAAACGCGCGGGTGTCGGCCCGGTTTGTGTCTTCCGGATTCAGTACCTGACTGAAGCTGGTATCGGGCAGGGTAATGGGCATGCTGTCGTCCGCCGTTACTTTTCTGTTCACTGAGCCTCCCGGATAACCGGAGCGTTAATTTATATCGCTGAATTGTCTGCAAAAACGAATGGTGCTGTTTAAAAGACAGAGCACCGCAGGATTACTGCTGTACACGCGCCTTCACATCGGTTACTTTGCGCCCGACCTCATTCACTACGCACGGGTATTTCATGCGACAGGACGGACTACCGCCGGAAAAAGAAGCCGGATTGACCGGTTATTTCAGCCAGGTCACTCACCCCTGCCAGATTGAGCTGCTGGGCCGCATCACCGTTGAGATCCTGCGTCAGGAGCGGCGGCTCACGCGCACCGCCTTGTGCCTGAAACTGATAAGGCGCCTCGACGGTACCGACGATGAGGCCGAGGAGGAACATCTGAAGGTTCTTCTCAGGATGCTGTTTAATCGCTGAGCCTGAGGGGTAACACCGGGAGTTCACCGGTTACGAAACGTTCGTCGTGGGAAGAGAGCGGCAACCGGAATGCCGTGCTGTCCCGGCGTACACACACGGTCCGCAGGTGGCGGTTACAGATAAACCAGACCTCGTCGCGGTCGTTGGAAAGAATGAAATACGCGTCCGACGTTTCCGAAGGGTTAAAGCATCCCAGCGCCCGGTAGGCCGTCGTGAGGCTGAACCCGCTCAGCAGCGGCAGCGGCCGCGGCCCGCCGGTCAGCTCTTCCACCCTGAGATACAGACCCTGTTCCATCCAGAGCATGGCCACCTCCGTAGCGCATCTTCATTCTTCAGTAAAAGTTACGGCGCCGGGTGCCTCCCGGTGATTCAGAAAGGCTACCACCTGAATCGCGCTTTTGTTCCTGCTGTACCTGTGTAGCCTGGCCCCGTCGCACAGAGGGATTCACCGTGTTCAGAGCATAGCAGCCCGTTGGATTTTATTTTCTGACTTCTAAAAAAATAGCCAGACAGGCCATGGTTACTGCTGCAGATGTCCAGTCAGAACCATTTTTGGCCCGTTTTTCTGAACAGATTCATGAAATTTTCGGATCATATGAACCGGGCAGGAATGGCCGTTTAAACTGTGCGGCTGCTTTACTCTGACGTCTGGGTATTTGCATTCACCTGGCTATCCGTTTGCGCTTTACCTGACCATCGCCAACAGAAAAATTGCCACTGATGCTGAGGTGGTACTCATGGCATTGCGTGACCGGCAGCTATGTGCCCAGGCTGTGTGAAAACTGCTGATCACGTTTTGGTCTAAGCAGTGGCTTAATATGATCAACCATTCTTGATAAACCCATGCAGCAGCATACTTTTTTCAATAAAATTATAATCATACGATTAAATATTGCAGGCGCAGATATGACTCATCATATTAAAGGCCAAGGCAGATATCAGGTGACGTTGCTCCCTGAAGTGCTTGATGATTTTGTCACAGAAGACAACGCTGTCAGGGTTATTGATGTCTTTGTTGATGAATTACAACTTGATGCACTTGGCTTCGAGCGCGTTAATGCAAAACAAACTGGGCGGCCTGGATATCACCCCGCAACCATGCTGAAGCTGTACATTTATGGATATCTCAACCGAATTCAGTCATCCCGCAGGTTAGAAAAAGAAGCCCATCGCAACGTTGAATTAATGTGGTTACTTGAACGATTAACGCCTGATTTTAAAACCATTGCAGACTTCAGAAAAACAATGGTAAAGGCATCAAAAATGCTTGTCGGGCTTTCATTGATCTGTGTCGGCAGATGCAGATGTTCACCGATGTAGTGGTTGCCATTGACGGTAGTAAGTTCAAGGCGGTAAACAGCAAATCGAACAACTTCACGCCCCAGAAAACAAAAGGCCACATCGAAAGGGTTGAGCAAAGTATCGCTCTTTACCTGAATAAACTCGATGAAGCTGACAAGGCTGCGGAGCCCGATAAAGGTGCAGGTTCAACCGCTGAAAAACTGGCATGGCTCCAAAAACGACTAAAAGAACTCAAGAAAATCCAGCATGATGTTGTGCAGCACCCTGATAAGCAGCTGTCACTATCAGATCCTGATTCCCGGCTAATGAAGATAAACAATGTTAACCGCCAGGTTAGTTATAACTTTCAGACTGCTGTTGATGCTAAATATCACCTGATTGTTGCGCATGAAGTAACGAATACACCAGACCGTGGGCAGCTAACATCGGTGACAAAATTAGCGCAGAACGCTGTTGGCAAAGCGGATATTACCGTACTGGCTGATAAAGGTTATTACAGCCGGGGAGATATTAAAGCAACGCAGGACTTAGGTGCCGTAGCCTTAGTACCAAAAGGCGATACCTCTGGCGCTGACCGTAAAGGTCTTTTCAATCGTTCATTGTTCAAATATGACCAGGAAAAAGATATTTATATTTGCCCGATGGGTAACGAGCTTCAGAACCGATTTACGATGGTTGAGGATGGTTTAGAACAGCAAATGTACTTTAACAATATTGCCTGTCGCGATTGCAGTCAGCGGTCAAGATGCACCACATCAAAACGCGATCCAAGACGGATAAGGCATTGGGTTCATGAAGCAGAAATGGAAGACATGCAAGCCAGGCTTAATGCATCGCCACAAACAGCTGTCGTGCGAAAGCAAACGGTAGAGCATCCGTTCGGGACAATTAAAATGTGGATGGGAGCGACTCACTTCCTGACGCAAAGGTTTAAAAACGTCAGCACAGAAATCAGTCTGTATGTACTGGCTTATAACCTGAAAAGAATGATGTCCATCTGGGGTACCGAAGGACTGGCCATTATGCTGCGAGAACGATGCAACTAGCGGCAATGGCCGCTTTAACCCCTAATAACAGGTCATTAGTACTCAATTTCCAGCACAAAGCCTCGTTTTGCCTCTTCATACAAATCACTGCGAATACGGTCCATATCAGGAATATCTTGCATCCCTGGCTAGTGTTAGTCCCCAGATACTGCAAAAACCGAGTTTATACACAGCCTGTGCCAGAAGGAGACGTTGCTAAGTCTGCATTCAATTAACTTTAAGGCAGCTGTTCGAAGTCAGCAATCTGGATACTGAAACTAAAAATGCACGCCTTTAATGAACCGTGTGGTTCTGTTAATATTGGCTTGTTTACAGGGAGAAACCACATGCGAACACTGACTGAACAGAAACGAACTGACATCCTGAATGCCGCAACGACCGTTTTTCTTGAGCAGGGGTACGAACGCGCCTCCATGGACGGCGTGGCCAGAACGGCAGAGTGCTCCAAGGCCACGCTCTATAACTACTTCACCTCCAAGGAAAGCCTTCTTGACGCCGTCGTCAGGGCCTACGGCACCAACTTTCTGACGCGCGCGGCGGACGATCTCTACAGTCAGGACAGCCGTCATCTCCCCCTGCCTGACAGGCTGCAGCGATTTGGTGAAGGCATGTTGGGTGCCATGACGTCGGACTGGAAGGGGCTTCAGCTCTACCGCATGGTCATCGGCGAGGCGGGGCATTCCGGCATTGGCGATATATTCTACGAGTCCGGCGTCCGGGAAAGCATGAACGCCCTGTCGGCGCTGATGGAGCAGCATATTGAAGCCGGAGACCTCCTCCCGGCACGCCCTGACCTGCGTGCGAAACAGTTTTCTGCGCTGGTAAAGGCCGAGGCGGACGAACTTTTTCTCCGGCACGACATGCCGGTCTACACGCGCGGGGATATCGTCTCAATGGTGCAAAGTGCCGTAGACGTTTTCCTGGCCGGCGCGTCACCGCGCTGACCGGGCGACCTGCTGCCGTGAGATTCAGGACATCCTCTTGACTGTTGGTAATTTATATATAAACTATACCGTACAGTTAATAATTGGGGGTCAGTCAATGCTTCAACGTTTTATGATGGTTGCCGCTGTTGCCGTGGGTTCGCTGATGCTGAGCGGCTGCGTATCTTTATTCTGAGGAGATGACATGCGTCTTGTTTACAGTCTCGTGACCGGCATGGCCGTGCTGATGCTCTCCGGGTGTCTTTCCATCGGCAGCCACATCTGAATCTCTCCAGCCCGCCTTCCGGCGGGCATTTCGCTCACGCCGCCTGAGCGCGGTCAGAATGACGCCCCCGTCAGCATGAGGACAATCAGGGCGCTGATGGCAAGAGCCACCAGGGTCTCAGCGATAAGCAGCGTCATCCGCGAATTCTGGCGAACCCCCCGGGCACCTTCGGCATATTTTCGTCCACGGCGGGCCTTGAGGCGCCGGATGTGGACGACTTCGGTCACGTTGCTGATGACGCGCCACCACATAATCATGACGGTCATGACCAAAGTGCCAAATAAAATCAGGATGCTTATCATGCTCCAGTCCATCCAGGAGACATTCCCGTTAATCTCTGACAGTTTCTGTATCATGCTCATTCTCTCCTGTAAGTTCCCGTCAGCAGCGCTCTGGCTGACGCTTTCGTAAAAACTGGTTCCGGTAAAGCGGTTCTCACCAGAGGGTGACGTCGCAGAGCGCCAGCAGAAGCAGCGCGCACAGCGCGTCAGTGACAAGACATTCCGCCGCCAGGACCAGCTGAAGCGGCCCTGGTGAGGCCCCCCACACCCTGACGGCATAGTGCCTGGCCCGTTGCTTCCCGAGCCGACGCAGGCGGTAAATTTCCCTGAGGTTGCCGGCGGTTCTCAGCAGGGCGTACGTCAGGGCGGTCAGCATGAAGCCATACACAATCCACTGCCCAGATGGCGTATTTTTCAGCGACTCCGCTACCAGCCAGCCTTTCATCAGGCGAATCCGGCATCAGACGCGCTCAGCATACCGCCGGCAATAAAGACAAGCGCCAGAAGAGCCCTGAGCAGCAGCACCTTCATACCCGAGCCTCCGCCCCGTACCGGCTCAGAAAGTCAGCTGTTCTTCGACGGACCTCTCTGCGCAGCAGGGCTTTATCCTGCTGAGCACCGGCCGTGAGGCTCAGCAGCTCCCGGGTCAGCATCAGCCAGGCGTGCGCCATTTCGCCGGAGGGCCGGCAGCGCAACTCTCCGCGGAGCATTGCCGTGTCAATGACGCTCCGGGCATAGTCCGCCGCCGGCGTAAAGGCCTCCCGTTCGCGGTTATCCCCGGCTTCACCGCATCTCTGCAGCGTCAGCATCATTCTCGTCAGCCTCCGCCGCACCGGCAGGCAGGAATAGCGGAGCGGCAGGCCCCAGTTAAAAACGGCATGCTCAACACGCTCCTGATGCACGGACGCGGGCGCGTCCTCCCTCAGCGCCCGCGTAATCACCGGCTGAGAACGGGCGCCGGTCGGGAGGCCTGACGCTGAAAATTCCGGGTACATGTAAAGCATGTCGCGCTCCTGAGCTGAAATTTACGGACACGAACTGAAACATTTTCTTGACAGAGTCATAATATTCCATATTAACTGTACCGTACAGTTCATTATGTCAAAAAGTAACCGGAGAAAAATCCATGTCCCAGCTTTTCAGAAAACTGCCCCGCGCGCTGATCCTGACCGCCGCCGTTGCCGCCGTAGGGTGTTCATCCACCTCCCCGGTAAAATATTCCGGCATTGAGGCCACGTCCCGGATGACCCCCAACACGGCTGACGACAGCGACCGCATCCCTTTCCGCTACGCCGCCCCGGTTGACTGGAGTAAATACCGGAGCATTACCATCGACCCCGTTGAAATCTACGGCGGCAGCGACGCGCAGTTTAACGAGCTGTCTCAGGAGGACAGGCGCAATCTGGCAGACTACATGCAGAAGAAGTTTGCCGACGTGCTGGCTGAGAAGTTTACCGTCAACACCCATGCCGGTAGCGCCCCGGGTCTCCGCCTTAAGCTGACGCTCACCGGGGCGGACACCACGCCTCAGGTTGTGGGTACTGTCACGAAATTCGACCTCGCCGGCGGACCGTATAACATCGTACAGTCAGTGCGCGGGGGCCGCGGCCTGATGAGCGGGTACGTAAACTACGCCGTGGAGGTGAAAGATGCCGCGACCGGTGAGCTGCTGCTGGCCTACGTGGCGGAGCAGTATCCTGACGCCATGAACGTGGGCGCAACGTTTGGCTCAATGAGCGCGGCCGAGACAGGGGTGGACAAGGGCGCAGAGCAGCTGCTGGAAAAACTGCGCTGAGGCTCCGCCCTGAATACGCTGTCAGCCCAGACTGTGCAGGCTGACAGTATCCGACAGGAGGTTCTGGCGGGGTCAGGATGGCATGAGAGGCAGACCATGAAACTTCTGAATGAGCGGACACTGGACGAGATTGCCAGTCTGACCAGAGGCGTTTTCCGCTTTCGTGAACTGTGGCTGAGGGAAACGACCGTTGCCGGAAGCCGCTGGCAGAGGGCACACCTCCGCCTTGAGATTATTACGGGAGGGGGACGCACGCTCTGTACGCTCACCGGCGACGGGAGTATTATCCCTGACG
Source organism: Type-D symbiont of Plautia stali (assembly GCF_001485335.1). Lineage (NCBI taxonomy): Bacteria > Pseudomonadati > Pseudomonadota > Gammaproteobacteria > Enterobacterales > Enterobacteriaceae > Type-D symbiont of Plautia stali. Next base: position 12,461 of record NZ_BBOC01000109.1, read on the forward strand.
GCCATGCACGAAGGAAATATGCGGGCGACGCCGGCAATCCGGAGGTCACCTGTTACGGTGAACCTGGCGTTCGCGTGGAGCGGCTGGACGATCATCTTTACCGGGTAAATCAGGAGCTGCGGCGAGGCGCGCTGCAGGCGGGACTGAGAAAAAGCAACAAGGAAACGTAATGCGAAAACTCCAGGTAACGGAATTTCCGAAGCGTGTTTACCGTCAGATTGAAGCGCAGGCCCTGCTGACCGGCCATTCTGTGGAAGATGAAATCCGGATGCGGCTGGTGAACCTTTACAGCGGGCAACCCGATCATGGCGATGAAGTTCTCCCGGCCCGCATGCGCTGGCGCAAGGAGGTCGGCGGCAGGTTAACCTGGATCTGGCAACGCCTTACCGAGGATGGGCTTCTGCCCGGAGACAGCGGGCTTGCCCATCTGGCGCGCTGCGCAGGTGAAAAAACGGCCGGCCCGCTCCTTGACTGCCTGGAGGGGCGCAGCGATATGGACTTCGGACTGGCCGACCGGCTGGCGGCAAGCCTTGACATACGGGCGGACTGGCTGCTCTGTGGGACGGGCACCCCCTTTCCGGTAGCAGACCTGGGCCAGATAAGCGCGTGGGATGATTTTTTTATCCCGGGTTCAGCAGCAGGGGAGTATACCTACGAACTCATGAGGGTGAATGGTCTGGAAAACGATGGCGTCCTTCTCTGCTTCCGTTGTAAAGGCGACGGCCATATGGCGAGCGGCAGGATTAACGACCTGTTCCGTCTTACCCCGACATCTGAATACGGTGTGAACCTGTCGTCATTTTTGCAGTTTTTCGTTTATCTCAAAAGCCATCTTCAGCCTCACCAGCTGTACTCTTCAGAATACGTGATCAACGTCCACAGTCCGGACTTCATCGTCAATGCCCCTGGTCAGCATCATCCATACTGGTTTATCCGGCTCAGACGTCGCTGTCCGACCCCCTGGCTTGAACATCTTCTTAACGGGCGGCGCCCTTTTCCGGAATTCGGTGGATACGATGACTGCCTGAGAGAAATCGCAGCGGTGCCTTTTCTGCCTGTAATACCTTCATCAGCGTGAGGGCTGCGAGTCTGGAAATGCACCCTGAAGAAGAACAACATGTTCATCCGGTGGTTTCAGCATTGCATTTACATCAGGCAGCAGTTCTGCTGATAAAATTTTACTCATTCCA
>NZ_BBOC01000110.1:0-13592 GCF_001485335.1 Type-D symbiont of Plautia stali
CGGCATTGCAACATTGGCGTATCGCGTCCAAAATATAAGCTGCTTTACACTATTATCGTTGTGAATCCCATGAAGACTACTCGCCCCCGTCGTCCAAACGGACGTTGGGTTTATTACATTTTGTATGATGGCATTCTCTGGCCCTGCCCGGTGCGGTGGGAGTGGGAAAGCGGCTTCGGCGGCTGGTTGCCATTCTACTACTCGCCCACTTTTGAGTTCGTGGCGGGAGACCCACGCAAGGCGTATCGCATTGCGCGCAGCAGTGTGCGTAACGTTCGTCAGCCGGACAACGAATACGCGTAATGGATTAGCCCAGCTGCCACGGCAGCCATGACGCCGTTAACAGATAGTGCACGCCTTCCAGTACCAAAATCACCATCACTAATACCCCGAGCTTATGGCGGCATACCCAATCTTTTAGCCCCATATCATCGCAGCCCAGCGAATCAGCATCAGCGCGCCGCAAATGCACAGCAGCACCACAATCATCTTCCAGTGTTTTGTCGCAGCCAGTTTTTTTGCCACGCATCCTCCAGACGGCAGAAAGCAACGATGCGCCCTGAGGCGCATCGCTATTCTAGCGCTGGTAACTTGTAAGGGCGACTAATTATTCAGCGTATAATCCAGACTGATTTCTGCATTCAGCACTTGAGAGACAGGGCAACCCGCTTTGGCTTTTTGAATAATCTCATCAAATTTCGCGCTCTCAATGCCCGGTAGCGCGATGGTACTGGTGAGCGCGATTTTGGTTATGGCAAAACCTTCGCCCTTTTTATCCAGCGAGACATCCGCCGTGGTATCGATACTTTTCGGAGGATGGCCAGCCTGACCGAGCATCAGTGACAACGCCATGGAGAAGCACGCTGCGTGTGCTGCACCGATCAGCTCTTCCGGGTTAGTCCCCTTTTCACCTTCGAAGCGGGTATTGAAACCGTAAGGCTGATTGCTCAGCACGCCGCTTTCCGTACTCACTGTACCTTTCCCTTTGATATCGCCTTCCCAATGGGCCGATCCTTTCTTATGAATGGTCATGTCATTCCTCCTGTTAGTCAGACAGGTATTCAGTATAGACAAGACCACTCCTTTTGCTTTTTCAGCTCACCGCTCGCGGGCGTGCTGGACTCAGTCCCGCTTCGCTCAACAATGCATTCGCCTGCACCAGTGAATCGCGCGTGATCTCAGCAATGGTCTTCGCGCCGGTCAGCGTCATCGCCACTTTCATCTCTTTCTCGATCAGATTTAACAGGTTCTCGACGCCGCGCTGGCCGTGCGTGGCTAACGCATAAATAAAGGCGCGTCCCAGTAGCACGGTGTCAGCACCGAGAGCGATCATACGCACCACATCTAAACCGTTGCGGATGCCGCTGTCCGCCAGAATGGCGATATCGCCCTTCACTGCATCGGCAATCGCCGGTAATGCACGTGCAGAAGAGAGCACACCGTCCAACTGACGTCCGCCATGGTTAGAGACCACAATGCCGTCCGCACCAAAGCGCACCGCATCACGGGCATCTTCCGGGTCCAGAATCCCTTTAATAACCATCGGGCCATCCCAGAACTCGCGGATCCACTCCAGATCTTTCCATGAGATGGAAGGATCAAAGTTATTCGCCAGCCACCCGATGTAATCTTCCAGTCCGGTGGGTTTGCCGAGATAAGCGGAGATATTCCCCAGATCGTGCGGACGCCCGTGCAAACCCACATCCCACGCCCACTGTGGATGCGTAACGGCTTGCCAGTATCGACGCATCGCGGCATTTGGACCGCTCATGCCCGAGTGTGCATCGCGATAGCGTGCGCCGGGCGTAGGCATATCCACCGTGAACACCAGCGTAGAGCACCCGGCCGCTTTGGCGCGTTCCAGCGCATTCCGCATAAAGCCACGGTCGCGCAACACGTAGAGCTGGAACCACATAGGACGGTTGATAGCCGGTGCCACCTCTTCAATTGGGCACAGCGAGACGGTGGAGAGCGTGAAAGGAATGCCTTTCAACGCCGCCGCACGCGCCGCCTGCACTTCCCCCCGACGTGCGTACATACCGCACAACCCCACGGGTGCCAGCGCCACCGGCATCGACAGCGTTTCATTAAACAGCTTGGTTTCCAGGCTGAGATCGGACATGTTTTTCAGCACGCGCTGGCGCAGCGCCACGTCCGAAAGGTCTGACACATTGCGCTTTAAGGTGTGCTCGGCGTACGCACCGCCATCAAGGTAGTGAAACAAAAACGGCGGCAGGATGCGTTGCGCCGCGGCGCGGTAGTCACTGGCTGCAGATATGATCATCAGTTTTTTTCCTTACGATTATCCGGGGACTCGCCCGGCAGACGGGTAATACGCGCCTGCCGCGCTTCATCTTCATGGAGCGATTTCAACGTGGAGTGCACAAAGCCAAGGTGATCCATCGCCGCCTGACGGGCCGCTTCGGCATCACCGGCCATCACCGCATCGAACATCGCCTGATGCTGTTCATTAAGGCGATTAAAAATCACCGGCTGGGTATACATACGCTGGCGGCTATGCAGTACTGAAGACTGCAACAGGTCAAAAAAGCCGCGCATGGTTTGCAGCAGCACGACATTGTGTGAGGCTTCCGCGATAGCGAGATGGAAGCGCAGATCCGCCTGCGCGGCGAGGTCGGGATCGTCGCAGTCGTGCATTTTTAACAGCGCGTCAAAAGCCAGACGCAGCTTCTCTTTGTCGGCTTCGGTGGCACGCAGAGCGGCATGCCAGGCGGTACTGGCTTCGATGGCGTGGCGTGCTTCCAGAATGTCCCAGCGGTAATCAGGATCGTCAGCCAGCAGTTGGCGAATCGGCTCGACAATACGCTGTTCCGACCAGGGTTCCTGCGGTTCGCACAGCCAGGTGCCGCCCCCGCGTTTACTGATCAACACGCCGCTGCTGATTAACTGCTGGATCGCCTCTCGCAACGACGAGCGCGATACCCCGAACTCCGCTGCCAGCTGGCGCTCGGCCGGCAAGCGCATGCCGGGCTCCAGTTGGTGTTCGTCAATCCAGGCGCGCAATCGCGCCCGCAGCGTATCCGCTAAGCGCGGCGTGTTTTCTGTCATGGAATCATCCAGGTTAAAACATAGGCCTGAAGCGTGGTGATAACGCCCACCATGCAGGTGAAAATCAGGCTGTGTTTGACGGTAAAGCGGAACAGATCCGATTCCTTGCCGACCAACCCTACGGCGGCACAGGCAATCGCGATCGACTGTGGCGAAATCATTTTTCCGGTCACACCGCCGGTGGTGTTCGCCGCCACCAGCAGCACATCGGATACGCCAATCTGTTGCGCGGTGGTGGCCTGCAACGCAGCAAACAGCGCATTTGAAGAGGTATCAGATCCGGTGAGGAACACGCCCAACCAGCCGAGGAACGGGGAGAAGAAGGTAAAGGCATTACCGGTGTGCGCCAGCGCTAATGCCAGTGTGGCAGACAAACCGGAATAGTTAGAGATAAAGGCAAACGCCAGCACCATACCAATCGAGTAAATCGGCAGCGCTAACTCCCTCAGCGTTTCGGCGAAAGTCTGGATCGCCGCAGCGGGTTTCATACGCAGCCATATCACCGACAATATCGCCGCCACCAAAATAGCGGTACCGGTGGCTGACAGCACGTCGAATTTGAAAATTGCCGGATACGGCGTGGCGGCACTCACCACCGGCGGCATACGCGCCACTAACTCATGCAGTAACGGCACTGGTACGCTGAACACCCACTCATACATCGCGCCGCCTTTCGCAAACAGCGCTTTGAACGGCGGAATGCTCCACAGTGTCACCGTGGCGGTGAGGAACAGGAATGGCATCCACGCCCGCACAATCTGGCCCAACGTGTAACGCTGAGGCGTTTGTGTGGGGTCGACCGCCGTTTTCTCATCAAAGCGGAAGATACGCACCGGTTTCCAGCGACGCAGGAATAGCGTCAGACAGATCAGTGAAGCCAGCGACGAAATGATATCCGGCAGTTCTGGACCGAGAAAGTTTGAACTCAGGAACTGCGCAATAGCAAAGGAACCACCGGCCACGATTACCGCAGGCCAGGTCTCTTTAATCCCGCGCCAGCCATCCATGATGGCCATGATCCAGAACAGTACGATGATGGTGAGAAACGGCAGTTGGCGACCGGCCATCTGGCCGATCTGGAAGCTATCGAGTCCGGTGACCTGACCCGCGACAATGATCGGAATCCCCATTGCGCCAAATGCCACCGGCGCGGTGTTGACGATCAAACACAGTCCCGCCGCATACAGCGGATTGAAGCCCAATCCCACCAACAGCGCAGCGGTGATCGCCACCGGCGCACCAAAGCCCGCCGCCCCTTCCAGGAAGGCACCGAATGAGAAGCCAACAATCAGCATTTGCAGGCGCTGATCCGGCGTGATCGACAGGATGGAGGCGCGGATGATGTCGAACTGGCCGGTCTTCACCGAGATTTTATAGACAAACACCGCCGCCACGATGATCCACGCAATCGGCCACAGACCATACAGAAAACCATAAACCACGGAGGCCAGCGCCTGGCCCAACGGCATGCCATACAGGAACAGCGCCACCAGCAGCGCAATGGCAACCGTAGCGGTTCCCGCCTGATAGCCTTTCAGCTTGAGCTTAATCAGGGCGAAAAAGAAGAATACGATGGGGATCACCGCCACCAGGCTGGAAAGCCACAGATTGTTGAGCGGATCGTAGTTTTGTTGCCACACCAGCATGCCATTTTCTCCAGAGGTTACCAGATGAGTACGGCGCAACGGCAATGCAGGTTTGCGCCGCAGGTCTTGCCCTTCTGCTCACTGAGATTGGTAGGACCAATATGCAGTGCGGGGCTTTCTGGTGCCAGATGGTTAATGTATTGTTAACCTAAAGCAACGGAGATGGCGTGATTATTCGAGTTATGTGACGATGCGGCAACATTTCAATTCATTTGGTAGGACCAATCAGCATACTGTCTGACCAAAAGCCCGACCATAACTGTGGGGATGAAAACGCAGGTTGAGCACGATCAGTCCGAGCGTTACCGCACCTTGCATCATCCACACGCTGTTAAAACTGCCGGTCAATGCCTGCAACTGCCCAGCGATAAACGGCATGCAACCCGCGATAATAAAGCCAGCTCCCTGCATAAACGCCACCAGACGCGCACCAGCCTGGGGATGCGGTAAATGCTCCAGCGCCAGTACCATGGCAAGAGGAAATGCAGCGCCGAGGCCGAAACCGGCAATCGCCGCCCACAACCAGGGTGCCAGCAGCGGTGCAAACAGGAATCCGCACATGCCCACCAACTGGCAAACCAGACTGATAATCAACTGAGGTCGACGATCCGCCTTACGCGCCAGCAGTGGCATTAGCAGCGCACCCGCCACCTGACACAGGATCATCGCCCCCAACAGTGAACCACCCGCCTGTGCTGACCAGCCCAGATGATGATAGGCATCCGGCAACCAGGCGACACAGGTCGCATAGCCCCCATTCACCAAGCCAAAGCTCAACGCCAGTGACCAGGCGCGGGGTTTGCGCCACAGCGCAGGCAGTGTGATTTTTTCCACATTTTGCGCCGCAGGAACGTGCACGGTTAACCACAGCGCCATTGCCAGTATGGCCGGGAATGCCCAGCCAGACAGCGCACTCTCCCAGCCAAAATGCGCGCTCAGCCAGGGTGAGAGCGCCGCCCCCAACCCACCGCCGCCCATCAGCGCGCCTGCCCATAATCCGGTGATTGCTGCACTGTGTTTTGCAAAGCGCTGGCGGATCAATCCCGGCATCACCATCTGCACAACACCCACCCCAAGGCCGGCGAACAGCGCACTGATCACTAGCTCTGTGCCCGTTTGAATGCTGCTGCGTGCCAGCAGTGCGACAAACAGCAAAGCCAGACCGGCAATCAATAACCGCTGGAGAGGAAAACGCTGCATCAGAGACGCACCGGCTAATGCCACCGCACCCATCATCATCATCGGTATGGCGGGTAACAAAGACGCGGCCAGTGAAGAGAGCTCCATAACCTGACGCAACTGACCGAGTAATGGGCTAAGAGAAGTGAGAAACGGACGCATATTCAGCCCAGCGAGCACTAAAGCGCCGAGTGTTAGTCCGTAATAATGTCGATTCATACACAATCCTGCTGAAAATAGGTTGTCAGGGTCGCAGCAATCGATACTATTTGGAAATGAAATAACACCATAGTGAACAGTGGAAAAATGAATCGTCAGCCGATGTTTACCCCGCAGCAACTGCTGAGTTTTGTCGCCGTATGTGAAACGGCCAGCTTCACCCGCGCCGCTGAGCGGGTGCACCTGTCGCAATCCACCGTCAGCCAGCAGGTACGTCGGTTAGAGGAGATGGTCGGCAAAGCCTTGCTGGAGCGCACTTCGCATCAGGTGGTACTCACGGAAGAGGGCGAAAAACTGCTCGGCTATGCCCGTCGAATTATTGCCCTGAATGGCGAAGCGCATGATGTGCTGAGCGATAAATGGCGCGACGGCGTCATGCGCCTGGGCGTACCCGAGGATTTTGCTGCACCGACCGCAGGGTTGTTGGCGCAGTTCAGCCGTGAACATCCGCAACTGCGCCTCGATGTGATGAGCGGGATGTATGTTGATCTCCATCGCGCCTGGCAGCGTGAAGAGCTGGATATCATGTTGATCAAGCAGCCCGGTGGTGAACGCCCCCTCGCCTCGCGCCCGGAGCCACTGCTGTGGCTGGACAGTGCCGAACATCCCTGCTTTGAGCAAACGCCGGTGCCTTTAGTGGTTTTTCCGCAACTGGGGCTGTATCGCGAGGAGATGTGCCAGACGTTGGATACGCTCGGCCGCAGCTGGCGCATCAGCTACAGCAGTGCCAGCTTAGTGGCGCTCGCCAGCGCCAGCGCCGCTGGACTGGGCTTGACGTTGTTGCCTGCCAGCTGTCGCCTGCCAGGGCATCGCGTGCTCGATGAAGCAGAGGGTTTGCCACCGGTTAATCATTTCGAGCTGGCGCTGTTCTGTCGCTCACCTCAGGACGACCTTCAGCAATCGCTGGCAGCCGCACTCGTTGAGTTTTGCCATTTGACCTGGCAGTGATTTTTCCACTGCTCAGCAGTGGGAAATATCGCAGCGCAGCGGCCCAGGTTTTGCCAGATTAGCTTTTTCTTTATTGACTGGAGCCTCTGATGCCTTTCACTTCTCCCAGCCGTCGCGATTTTATTAGCCAGGGTGTGCGCCTCACAGCCGCCGGTAGCCTGTTGGCTGCCGGTATGAGCGCGGCCGCACAAACAGGTTCAACCGCCACACCTCAGGTAAAGACGCCACCCCCTCGCGTTTCCCATTACCAAATCCTTAACGTCCGCCTCGAAGAGGGCTTTGAGCGCGACGGTAACGACATTATCGCCACGCACACTGCGCTGTATGACATCACCATAAAAGACGGCAAATTCGCCGCCATTGATGCCGCCAGCAAAGCGCGTAACAGCGCTATCCCGCAATGGGATGCCAACGGCGCACTATTGCTGCCACGCACTCGCGATATGCATATTCATCTGGACAAGACCTTTTACAGTGGGCCGTGGGAAGCACCGCGCCCGCGCCAGGGCAAAACCATCATGGATATGATTGCCCGCGAGCAGGTCCTGATACCGCAATTGCTGCCCACTTCCCAAGCGCGCGCCGAAGCCCTGATTGGCCTGCTGCACAGCAAAGGCACCACGGAAGCGCGCAGCCATTGCAATATCGATCCGGTCAGCGGCCTGCAAAGCCTTGAGCACTTAAAACTGGCACTGGCTAATCACCCTGAGTTCCCCTGCGAGATCGTAGCGTTCCCACAGCACGGCTTGCTGCACTCGAAGGTCGATGGTTTGATGCGCGAAGCCATGCAGATGGGCGTGCAGTATGTTGGTGGGCTGGACCCCACCAACGTCGATGGCGCCATGCAGGCCTCGTTGGACGCGATGTTCCAGATCGCGCTGGATTTTAATCGCGGTGTCGATATCCACCTGCACGAAACCGCTCCATCGGGCGTGGCAGCGATTCAATACATGGTCGACACCATCGCCAAAAACCCACAGCTGAAGGGCAAAGTGACCCTCAGCCATGGTTTTGCGCTGGGTACGCTGGAAGGCAAAGCGTTGGATAAGATGATTGCAGGTATGGCCGAGCAGCAGATGAGCGTGGCTTCCACCATACCGATCGGCAAACTGACCATGCCACTGCCGCAACTGCAGGCGGCGGGCATCACGGTGATGACCGGCACCGACAGCGTCATCGATCACTGGTCACCGTTTGGCACCGGCAGCATGCTGGAGAAAGCCAACCTGTACGCTCAACTCTATCGCGGTTCCGATGAGTTTGGCCTGAGCCGCGCGCTACACATCGCCACCGGCGGCATTTTGCCACTATCGAATCAAGGCGAACGCCAGTGGCCCAAGGTGCAGGATGAAGCCAGCATGATGCTGGTTGAGGCGAGCTGCTCTGCCGAAGCCGTGGCCCGTATCTCACCGGTGCGCGCCACTTTCCATAATGGAACGCCGGTATTCAGCGCCTGACAGCAAAAAAGCCTCCCGAAGGAGGCTTTATGAACGAAAGACATGGGCGACACGCGCCCCATGTGAGTGGCTGGATTTACGATAACATCTGAATGGCCAGCGCATATAAGCGCTGGTTTTCATCGTCGCTAACAGGCTCTTCTTCCGCGTAACAGGCAATCATGGAACTGACTTTATCAGATGATAAGGTCTCTCCATGCAGATGCAGCGTTAACACGGCGCGGCCGACGATTTTCAGAATGTCTTCGTTCTGTCCCTGGACGTAATGACTCAAAGTCAGACCTCTGAATGTATTATTGTTTGCCAAATGGCGCGCTAAATATAAAGCAAAGCGGTGGGTTATTTTAATCGGAATTTTACCCATCTTAAGTGACACATAAGCGTAACATAGGAGAAAATGGCGCCAATTCGACGTTATATAGTCCTTTTATTAACGCTAATTGCACCTTTTTTATCAGGAAAGGCTTTTTATCCTCATCAGCCTTTTTTGATGACCACATGAAATTGATTAAAACATTACATCTATTGTCGCTTAAAAAAACCACAATCGATTGCACTGCTAATCGGTTTCCACAGGTTACCAATAACGCAATTGTCATTGCCGATGCCGCCCCTTTCTGCCAGACTGACCGCCGCAATCCTGACCGCTATTCGAGATATTCCCGTGACCGCTTTTTCTACCCTGACGCAACTCCCAGCCAGCCAACTCGACAACCTGCGCGAGATGGGTTTCGACGCCATGACGCCGATTCAGGCCGCTTCTCTGCCCGCCATTCTTGAAGGGCGCGACGTACGTGCGCAGGCGAAAACCGGCAGCGGCAAAACGGCCGCCTTTGGTATCGGGTTGCTGCAACGCATTGATATCAGCCGCTTCCAGACTCAGGCGCTGGTGTTGTGCCCCACGCGTGAACTGGCCGACCAGGTCAGTAATGTGCTGCGTCAGCTGGCACGGTTTACCCGCAACATCAAAATTCTGACCCTGTGCGGTGGGCAACCAATGAGTGCGCAAAGGGATTCACTGGTGCACGCCCCTCATATCGTGGTCGGCACGCCGGGCCGTATTCTGGATCACCTCAAGCGTGACAATCTCGATCTCAATGCATTGCAAACGCTAGTGCTGGATGAAGCCGATCGCATGCTGGAGATGGGTTTCCGTGATGATATGGAAGCGATCATCGGTTTCACGCCTGTCACCCGCCAGACGCTGCTGTTCTCTGCCACCTGGCCGGACACCATTGCCAGCCTCAGCCAGCGTTTCCAGCGTGATGCCCTGGCCGTCGCCACGGAAGATAAAGCGGAACTGCCTGCCATCGAACAGCAGTTTATTGAAGCCAGCGCCAATGAGCGTGGCAACCTGTTAAGCGCCCTGCTCAGCCAGCATCAACCGGCATCCTGCGTGGTGTTCTGCAACACTAAGCGTGAATGTGATGACATCGCCGCTGCGCTAAACGATCGTCAAATCAGCGCCCTGGCGCTGCATGGCGATCTGGAGCAGCGCGATCGTGAGCGCGTCCTGATCCGCTTCGCGAATGGCAGTATCCGTGTGCTGATCGCCACCGATGTGGCGGCTCGCGGGCTGGATATTAAATCGCTGGCCTTAGTGGTGAATTTCCAGCTGGCGTGGGACCCCGAAGTGCATGTTCACCGTATTGGTCGTACCGGCCGCGCAGGTGAGAAAGGCATGGCGGTGAGCTTCGTTGCCCCTGATGAAATGGCCCGCGCCAATGCGCTGGAAGAGTATCTGAGCCAAAAACTGAACTGGGTCTCCTCCGCGACACTAAAAGGCAAAGCCGCACAGGCACTGCCCGCCGCCATGATGACTCTGTGTATTGATGGTGGCCGCAAAGCCAAAATTCGTCCCGGCGATATTTTGGGCGCGCTGACCGGCGAAGCAGGTTTCAGTGGCGATCAGATCGGTAAGATCGACCTGACTCAGACCCATGCTTATGTGGCGATCGATGCCTCGCAGGCGAAGAAAGCGCTGATCAAGTTGAAAGAAGGCAAGATCAAAGGCAAAAGCGTGCGCGCCATTTTGCTGAAGTAAATGCGATTGCGCGAGGGCATTCGTCCTCGTGCAAAATTTCTGCCCTTCCCCCTTCATTTTTTTCTCCCGCTGCCGATAAGTTAATCATTGCCCCTTACCCCGCCCAGATTCTGCTTGAGGCCATGATGGATAATTTTCAGAAAGAGATCGATGAACGCGCCAACCTTGCGCTTTCCAATAAATTCGAACTGCTGCTGTTCCGCCTGGGTTCCGATCAGCTGAAAGGCAAATCTGAGCTGTACGGTATTAACGTGTTTAAACTGCGCGAAATCGTACCGATGCCGACCATCACCCGTGCCGCAGGCATGCAATCTCCGCTGCTGGGCATGGCCAGCATTCGCGGCCAGTTTATCCCGGTGATCGATCTGCCTGCGGTAACCGGCTGTAAACCGGAAACCGGTCTTAACTTGCTGTTGGTCACTGAATACGCCCGCAGCACCCAAGCCTTTGCGGTGGAATCGGTTGAGAACATTGTCCGTCTTGACTGGAACCAGGTGCACACCGCGGAAGCCGGTATTGGCAGCCGCAACATCACCAGTATTGCCTGCCTTGATACCGACGGTGAGAGCAACAATCTGGCGCTGGTGCTGGACGTTGAACAAATTCTGTATGACATCATTCCTTCTGTACGCGGTGTCGAGCCAAGCGAAGAAACGGCTAAAAATTTCAATCTGAAGCCTGGTCAGGTCGCGATCGTGGCAGAGGACTCCAAAGTGGCGCGTCAGCTACTGGAACAGGGCCTGAAAAGCATGGGCATACCGGCCATCATGCACAACACGGGCCTGGAAGCCTGGATAAAAATCAACGATATGCAGAAAGAAGCGGCAGCGGCTGGCGAATCGATTCACGATAAGATCGCCTTGGTGTTGACCGATCTGGAAATGCCAGAGATGGATGGCTTTACCCTGACGCGCAATATTAAACGCGATGAAACCCTGCGCCAGATTCCGGTGGTGATTCACTCGTCACTTTCCGGCAGCGCCAATGAAGATCACGTGCGCAAGGTCGGCGCCGATGGCTATGTCGCTAAGTTTGAGATCAACGAATTGTCGAGCGTGATTCATCGCGTGTTAGAGAAGAAACGTTAATTCAAAATCTGTACAACTCCCTAAGGCGCGATGATTCGCGCCTTTTTTATGCCTGCTGAATGACGGGTGGCCTGAAGGACGCCCTTACATCACGATCAAATAGTTAACAAATCTAACGAATTTGTGACCCACCTCTAAAAAATTAAAGTTAAAACATTAACAACCGATAACTGATAGCGCTGACACCGGCGCTGCCATACCAGATTAATCACGCTGGTAAAGTATTTTTACTATATAAAACATCAACCTGATGCAGGCTGCACGCCTGCTTTTCCATTTTGAAAACAACACATTTTGGCATTACGGGGAGAACCAATGTTGAGCTTAAAGAATATGAAAGTGGGCGTCCGTTTAGGGATTGCCTTTGGTTTGGTTGTGGCACTGTTAGGCGTGGTCGGCGTGACGTCGATTATGAAAATCAACAACATTAAAAATGGCATCACCTCTATTGTGGAAGATCGCTATGTGAAGGTGCGTCTTGGTTTTGATGTGCGTGATGGCGTCAACGATCAGATCAAGTATCTGCGTGGCATGGTGATCGATACCCTGCGTCCAGAATACAATGTGCAGCGCTTTAAGCAGTTGGATGAAGCCACTGAACGCACTAATAGCGCGATGAAAAAGATCGAAGCGATTCAGGTGACTGAGATTGGTAAAAAGAAAATCGCCGGTCTACTGGCTGCCAGCCAGTTGTTCGAACAGCAGAAGAATGAAGTGCTGGATCTGGTTCGCGCTGGCAAGCTGGAAGAGGCCAGCACCTTTGTACTGAAAAAAATCACCAGTACGCAGAATACCTATCTCGACAGCGCGGTCGCTTTTGCCAATTCCCAGTCAGACCAGCTGCGTAAAGAAGGTTCCGGCATTATTGATGATGGCTCCACCGCGATTGAAATCACCTTGATCTTCTCTGCTATCGCCATTGCCGCCTCGGTACTGCTTGGCTTTATGCTGACCCGTTCGATTGTTCGCCCACTGAATGAAGCGGTAGAAATTGCCGGAAAAGTGGCAGCTGGCGACCTCAGTTCACACATTGAAGTCAGCGGGAAAGACGAAACCTCAGTATTGATGCAGGCACTGCAGGCGATGAATGACAATCTGTTGACCATTGTCTCCAATGTCCGCGCCGGTTCTGACACCATTGCCGTGGCTTCCAATCAGATTTCCAGCGGCAACATCGATCTCTCTTCCCGCACCGAGCAACAAGCCAGTTCACTGGAAGAGACCGCCTCGGCGATGGAGCAGATGACCGCCACCGTGAAGCACAATGCCGATAATGCGCGTGAAGCTAATCAGTTGGTCGCCACCACCTCAACTGTCGCGAAAGAAGGCGGCGTGGTGATGGAACAAGTGATTGAGAAGATGGAAGCCATTACCCTCTCCTCGAAGAAGATTGTCGACATCATCAGCGTGATCGATTCTATCGCCTTCCAGACCAACATTCTGTCACTGAATGCCGCAGTAGAAGCCGCCCGTGCGGGTGAACAGGGTCGTGGTTTTGCGGTGGTTGCCACCGAAGTGCGTAACCTGGCACAACGTTCAGCCTCCGCTGCGAAAGAGATCAAAGTGTTGATTGAAGATTCCGTGGCGAAAGTGGATGAAGGTAGCCGTCTGGTGACGCATGCTGGCTCAACCATTGGCGAAGTGGTCAATAGCGTGAAAAGCGTGGCAGACATCATGAGTGAGATTACCATCGCCAGCAGCGAACAGAGCAGTGGTATCAGTGAGATCAATCTGGCGATTACCCAGATGGAAGCGGTGACGCAGCAGAACGCCGCACTGGTGCAGGAAGCGTCTGCCGCTTCTCAGGCGTTGCAGGAACAGGCCGATCGTCTGGCGCAGTCAATGAGTGTGTTTAAGACGGCAGCGGTGTAATTTTATTGCGGTCAGGTCGCCATCAATGGCGACCCTACTTCGGCAGTGATTTTTGTAAGGTGCGCATTTA
>NZ_BBOC01000111.1:0-13495 GCF_001485335.1 Type-D symbiont of Plautia stali
CTACATGCAGGCTTTCGTCTCTTACGGTCTGCGTAACAACGCGCAGGGTCGTGATTTCCGCGAAGCTATCCAGAAAATCCTGGCGAAATAATCCATTCTCATGCCGCGCCACTTGCGCGGTTTAAAGGAGTACACATGGCTATTTTGGTAACGGGCGGGGCAGGGTATATCGGCTCCCATACGGTGCTGGCGCTGTTGGAGCGCGGTGACGACGTTGTGGTCCTGGATAACCTTTGCAATGCCTCACGCGAAGCCATTAATCGCGTGGAGAAACTCTCTGGTAAGAAAGC
Source organism: Type-D symbiont of Plautia stali (assembly GCF_001485335.1). Classification (NCBI taxonomy): domain Bacteria; kingdom Pseudomonadati; phylum Pseudomonadota; class Gammaproteobacteria; order Enterobacterales; family Enterobacteriaceae; species Type-D symbiont of Plautia stali. The sequence continues at coordinate 291 of NZ_BBOC01000111.1, forward strand.
GGTATTTGTCGAAGGCGACATCCGCGATCGTGCCTGCCTGCGGGATCTGTTTGCTGCCAACGATATCTCTGCGGTGATCCACTTCGCTGCGCTGAAAGCGGTGGGCGAATCTACGCGTATGCCGCTGGAATATTACGAGAACAACGTGGCGGGCACCGTGGTGCTGCTGGAAGAGATGCGCGCAGCGGGCGTGTGGAACTTCATTTTCAGCTCATCAGCGACCGTTTACGGTGCCGATGCGCCGGTTCCGTATGTGGAAACCACGCCAATTGGCGGCACCACCAGTCCGTATGGCACCTCTAAGCTGATGATCGAATTCGTGATGCGCGACTTCGCTAAAGCAGACCCGAACTTTAAAGCCATCGCGCTGCGCTATTTCAACCCCGTGGGTGCGCATGAGTCGGGTGAGATTGGTGAAGATCCAACCGGTATTCCTAACAACCTGCTGCCGTACATTGCGCAGGTGGCGATTGGCCGTCTGGAGAAGCTGGGAGTGTTTGGCGATGACTACGACACGCCAGATGGCACGGCACAGCGCGACTACATCCACGTGGTGGATTTGGCCGAAGGTCATCTGAAAGCGCTGGACCATCTGCCGAAGGTCACCGGTTACAAAGCCTATAACTTGGGCGGCGGCGTGGGCTTCTCGGTGCTTGAGATGATCAAAGCGTTTGAGAAGGCGTCGGGTAAAGCGATTCCGTTTGAGTTTAAACCCCGCCGCGACGGCGACCTGCCGGCGTTCTGGGCGGATGCGAGCCTGGCGAACACCGAGCTGGACTGGCGCGTGACGCGCGGGATCGATGCGATGATGCGCGATACCTGGAACTGGCAGAGTAAGAACCCGGAAGGGTTTAAGTAAATTCCCTAAAAAGGCGGACTCGATGTCCGCCTTTTTTTATCCTGTTTTGATTCACTTCTGGTTTTCGTCACTTTCTGATTGCCTACGGTTGAGCACAGGTAGACGATCCTCGCATTAATCCGCAGCACAATTGGTTAATTAATGAACCAACACTTGAATGCGGGGTCCATTTTGGTCGTGTTCACTAACCCGCGGTGGTAAAATTAAACTTCCGAAATAATCAATTCTTTCTAATTAATTCTAAAGAATTAAAATTATTTCAAGCAGATAGTGCTGAAATTACAAAAAACGCACTATGCTTAAAGATGGTTTTACACACATCAGCATGTTGGGAGCTGCAACCCAAGGGCGGTAGCTTTGTCTATTGCGGGTGTGTCGCACACTTTTTCTCCTCTGGCCGAGATGGCTCGGCCGCAATGTCAGGAATAGCTCAACGTCATGAAGATTTTAATTACTGGTGGTGCAGGTTTTATCGGCTCAGCTGTGGTTCGTCACGTCATCAATGACACCAGTGATGAGGTTATTAACGTTGATAAACTGACGTACGCAGGCAATCTTGAATCCTTGAAAACGGTCAGCGACGATGCGCGCTATACCTTTTGCCATGTCGATATCTGTGATGGTGTAGCCATCGCCAAGGTATTAGCGGACCATCAACCCGATGCGATTATGCATTTGGCGGCAGAGAGTCATGTCGATCGCTCAATTACCGGCCCAGCAGAGTTTGTACAAACCAACGTTGTGGGGACTTACGCTTTACTGGAAGCGAGCCGTCAATACTGGATGGGGCTGCCAGAAGCGCGCAAGAATGCGTTTCGTTTCCACCACATCTCAACTGATGAAGTGTACGGTGATTTACCGCATCCTGACGAAATGGAAGGCGAGCTGCCGTTGTTCACTGAAACAACACCTTATGCCCCGAGCAGCCCTTACTCTTCGACCAAAGCCGCCAGTGATCATTTAGTTCGCGCCTGGGGCCGCACCTACGGTTTGCCGATTGTTGTCACCAACTGCTCCAATAACTACGGTCCATACCATTTCCCGGAAAAACTCATTCCGTTAATCATCAGCAACGCGCTGGAAGGTAAGCCTCTGCCGATTTACGGTAAAGGTGACCAAATCCGTGATTGGTTGTACGTAGAAGACCACGCACGAGCGTTGTATACCGTCGTCAGCAAGGCGAAAGTTGGCACCACGTACAACATCGGCGGACACAACGAAAAACAGAACCTTGAAGTGGTACATAAAGTCTGTGAGCTGCTGGATGAACTGCGCCCTAAAGACACCCCTTATGCCGAACAGATTACTTATGTTGCTGACCGTCCTGGCCACGATCGTCGTTACGCCATCGATGCATCTAAAATCGAACGTGATTTAGGCTGGAAACCACAAGAGAGTTTTGAAACGGGCCTGCGTAAAACCGTTCAGTGGTATCTGGACAACCATGAATGGGTTGAGCACGTCAAAAGCGGCGCATACCAAAACTGGATTGAACAAAACTACGAGAAACGTAGCTAATGAAGATTTTGCTATTAGGTAAGAATGGTCAGGTTGGCTGGGAACTTCAGCGCGCTTTGGCTCCGCTGGGTGAGGTGGTCGCCCTGGATCGCCACTCTTCTGATCACTGTGGTGATCTGACAAATCCAGAAGGCATTGCAAAAACGGTGCGGGACATTAAGCCCGACGTCATTGTCAACGCCGCAGCCTATACCGCCGTGGATAAAGCGGAGAGCGACTTGCATAATGCAGAGTTAATTAATGCTCTCAGTGTGGAAGCGCTGGCCTGTGCAGCGCGCGATGTGAATGCCTTGCTGGTCCATTATTCCACCGACTATGTATTCGACGGGAGCGGTGAGCGCCCGTGGAGTGAAGACGATGTCACTTCACCTCTCAACGCTTACGGCAGAACTAAGCGTCAGGGTGAAGAGGCGATTATTGCTCATGCGCCTAACTATCTTATCTTCCGTACCAGTTGGGTTTACGCGGCAAAAGGCAACAATTTCGCCAAAACCATGATCCGTCTGGCACAGGAACGAGAAGCGCTCTCCGTGATTAACGATCAGTTTGGCGCACCTACTGGTGCCGAGTTGATTGCCGACTGCACCGTACATGCCATTAAGGCGACTCTGGCGCAGCCAGAAAAAGCAGGCATCTATAACCTGATTGCCTCCGGTGTGACGACCTGGCACGCATACGCAGAATTGGTTATTGGGTATGTCCGCGATAAGGGCCTACCGCTTAAAGTCGCTGCAATCAATACCGTGGATACCGCTGCGTTTCCAACGCCCGCTAAGCGTCCATCTAACTCCAGACTCAATACTGAAAAACTGACGACCGCATTTGGATTAACACTGCCGGAATGGCAACAGGGTGTTATTCGTATGTTGGATGAGCTGTATAGCTGAGTCATGTTTGGTCTTGCAAAATTCAAAGGGTAACGTTGTGAAAAGTAAAAAAGGAATAATTCTGGCAGGCGGATCTGGAACGCGCCTTTATCCGGTGACCATGGCAGTGAGTAAGCAACTTCTGCCTATCTATGACAAGCCGATGATCTACTACCCGCTGAGCACATTAATGCTCGCAGGTATCCGTGACATCCTGATTATTAGTACGCCGCAAGATACGCCGCGTTTTGAAAGCCTGCTGGGTGATGGTTCACAGTGGGGTCTGAATCTGCAATACATCGTCCAGGAAAGCCCGGATGGTTTGGCGCAGGCATTTATTCTGGGCGAAGAATTCATTGGTGAAGACAACTGTGCACTGATTCTTGGCGATAACATCTTCTACGGCCATGACCTGTATAAGCAGCTTGAAGACGCGTCCAACAAAGAGAGTGGGGCTACGGTCTTTGCCTATCACGTTCATGATCCTGAGCGTTATGGCGTGGTTGAGTTCGACAAATCCGGTAAAGCCATCTCGCTGGTGGAAAAACCAACCGAGCCGAAAAGCAACTATGCCGTGACTGGCCTGTATTTCTATGACAACAGCGTGGTTGAACTGGCGAAGAATCTGAAGCCTTCCCCACGTGGCGAACTGGAAATCACCGACATCAATAATCTCTATTTAGAAAAAGGCGAGCTGTCTGTTTCTATTATGGGACGTGGTCATGCGTGGTTGGATACTGGCACCCATCAGAGCCTGATTGAAGCAAATAACTTCATTCAAACTATCGAGACCCGCCAGGGGTTGAAAGTGGCGTGCCCGGAAGAAATTGCTTATCGCATGGGCTTCATTGATGCCGAAAAGCTGAAAGAACTGGCGCAACCGCTGCTGAAAAATGATTACGGCAAATATCTGATGGCGTTATACAACGGAAAACTATAATGAAAATCATTGATACTGAAATTCCAGACGTCAAAATATTAGAGCCTTCCGTTTTTGGCGATGAACGTGGTTTCTTTATGGAAACCTGGCAGCAAAAGAAATTTGAAGAACAGGTTAGCCCGCGCACCTTCGTGCAAGACAACCATTCAAAGTCATCTAAAGGCATTCTGCGCGGTCTTCATTACCAGACAGAAAATACTCAAGGCAAGCTAGTTCGAGTCGTGGCCGGTGAAGTTTATGATGTGGCCGTAGATATGAGAAAATCCTCACCTACATTTGGTAAATGGGTGGGTGTATATCTTTCAGCTGATAATAAGCGCCAACTATGGGTACCAGAAGGCTTTGCTCATGGTTTCTACGTGACTTCTGATAGTGCCGAATTTGTGTATAAATGCACCGATTATTATAATCCGCAGCATGAACACTCTTTACTGTGGAACGATTCAGATCTGAATATCCAATGGCCGATCTCTGAAGGTGATACTCCTGCTCTCTCAGCAAAAGATAAAGTCGGGACACCATTATCACACGCAGTAACATTTGATTGATTCCTAAAACTAAGGATGAGGTTTTTACTCATCCTTTTTTATGTAGCTAATGATGATGAGCGATAAAGGTACAGTAAGTATCCTGATGGGGACTTACAACGGCGAAAAATACTTAGAAGAGCAACTTCAGTCTATTGCTTCACAAACGTACACTAACTGGAATCTGATTGTTTCCGATGATGGTTCGACGGATAGCACTTGTGAACTTATTGAGCAGTTTGCGCTCAACTATCCTAATAAAGTCGTACTACATAAAGGGCCGGGAAAAGGGTTTGCAGCCAATTTTTTCAACATGCTGCAACGTGATGATATAAATTCTGATTTTTATGCATTCTGCGATCAAGATGATATTTGGTTGGATGACAAACTAGAATCTGCTGTCATGCAGTTAAACTCAGTACCGCAGAATGAATACAAATTATATGGTTCGCGTACCAAGTTGATTGACTCAGATGGAAAATCCATTGGTTATTCTCCGTGCTTTATGAAAGCGTTCTGCTTCAACAATGCGCTTTTACAAAGCTATGCAGGCGGGAATACCATGGTGTTTAGTCGCGGATTAAAGCAATTGTTCGAAACGCTTCCTGCCGACTTAAAAATTGTTTCTCACGATTGGATCCTTTACATCATCTGCAGTGCAATGAATGGCACTGTCATTTATGACCGAGAACCAAAAATCCTTTACAGACAGCATGGACAAAATCTTGTTGGGAGTAACACAGGATTGCTGTCCAAGGTTACACGGTTTAATCGACTTTTTGCTGGGGAATTTAAAACCTGGAGCAAAATGAATTGTATGGCACTGGATTGTATTAAAGATAATATGCCAGTAGAAGAAAGACTCAATTATGAGAAATTTAATGCTCTTGGGAATAGTCTCTTAAGACGCGTTGAGTGCTTTATTAATGGTGGGTTTTACAGACAAAGCAGCCTTGAAACGTCTGCATTTTTTGTTATGAATTTATTTAGGAAAATAGTCTAACCATCGACGGTGTAAATATGAAAAAAACTATTTTTAAGATTTTAAGGTTCTTTTTAAAAGTTGCAGTGTTTATCTACTATGGTCTTTTGTCCATCAGAGATGATTTTCGAACTAAAAAGTATAGTGATGTAAAAGTAAAAAATGATTTTACCGGCGGTAAAGTTATGCTTTTGGCATTATATGAAAAAACTTTACTCAGGAACGATGTTTTAGAACTTCTCAAAGAAGCGAAGAAAAATAACGTATTCATTCTTGCTGTTAATACTTTAAAGCTTGATTTTGAAAACTATCCGAAAGAACTCGTCGACGTCTATATTGAGCGTGATAATTATGGGAGAGACTTCGGTAGCTACAAAGCTGGGATGAAGTACTTTTACGATAATGGTATGGAAAAACAATGTGAACGCTTGCTAATAATAAATGATAGTGTTTTCTTCTCTAAAAAAGGATTGCCTGACTTCGTCTTTAACCTCTTTAATACAAGCCGTGAAGTTCTGGGTGCGACAGAGAACAGTGCACACTCTCACCATTTGGGTTCTTTTTGTATATCCGTAATTGGTGACATTGTTAGGAAAGAAAAATTTAAAAGTTTTTGGAATAACTACAAGCTTTCAAATGTTAGACCATTAGTCATTAAACGAGGTGAGTTCGCACTAAGCAAAACTTTAAAAGGTTTGGCAAGTTCTGAGAAACATTTTAAATCATTGTTTGATGTCTCTTTCATGGAAAAGAAATTTAAAAATGATCAGAACTTCTTCCAGAACTATCACTACTATCGTAGGGAAGGGGAAAGTGCGTGGTTAAACAGAACTATAACAAGTATAATTGCAAAAGATGAAATACTTAACTCTTATTATAAAAAGTATTTATTAGAAGAGAATAACACTGTACGTATTGGTAAAAATATTAATGGTGAGACAGTTGTTGTTCCAAAGAGCATAAAGGATGTAAAAAACCCACCAGTTGATTACTTAGGTGTGGTCAAGTTTTTTGGTAACTACAATTATTACGACAAGAAGCACAATGAACAGTTTGAAAGGAGATTAATTTCATTCTACCTTGATGAATTTACTCTTGGTTCGCAGATTCACATTAATTGCTTGGCATTGCATCATTGTGGTTTACCGATTATTAAGTTAGACCTGATGTTTAGATGTGTTTGCAATATGAATGATGTCATTAAATTGCGAGACCAGCTAGATGAGTCACAACAAGAAGAGTTCATGGGATTAATGTTATCACGACTTTGTGGTGACAGATTCTTGATTGGCTTGAACCGTCTTGCATACCAATTTGGGATTTTGTAATGTCGAATAAGCAAAAGTCTGTAGGATGGGATGACTTCACATCTGCATTAAAAAACTTTCACGTCGTGAAAGTGATGGGTGGTCAAGACATTCGCATGCGTTACAAACGCTCTAAAATGGGGCCGTTTTGGATCACAATCAGTATGGCGGTGATGATTACCACCATGGGATTAGTATTCGGCAACCTATTTAAAACCAACGTTAAAGAGTTCCTGCCTTACCTGACGTTAGGCCTGATAACCTGGACATTTATTCAGAGTTGCATCTCTGAGGGTTGTGATGCGCTGATCTCATCCGAAGGTATCATTAAGCAGCTACCCGTCCCCTTACATGTTCATGTGATGCGAGTAATTTGGAAGAATTTCCTAATTTTTCTCCATAATATTGTTATTTTTCCATTGGTATTACTTGCGGTTCAAAAGAGTGTAAGCTGGACAGTTATTCTGGCTATACCGGGTTTTCTGCTGCTTTTGTTAAATTTGACTTGGGTGTTAATGATTCTCTCAATGATTTGTGCACGTTTCCGCGACATGACACAAATTGTGCTTAGTATCATGCAAGTGATCTTCTATCTCACTCCTATTATCTGGATGCCTAAGCTGCTTTCTCATAATTCTGCGGCTGTTTTGCTTAATTTTAATCCGCTTTATCACCTTATAGATTTAGTGCGCAGTCCGTTGCTAGGCGAGGTGCCAATGATGAGCAGCTATATTATCGCTGCTGTGATGGCAATAGTTGGTTTGTCGCTTTCGATAGCAATGACCAGTAAGTTTAAATATCGCGTTCCTTATTGGGTGTAATTCAATGGCAATTATTAAATTTGAAAATGTATGCATTGACTTCCCAATTTTCGATGCTCGAGCAAGATCTATTAAAAAGAACTTTATCAACTTTGCTACCGGCGGGAAAGTTGGCCAGCACGACGGCAAAGTGGTTGTTTCTGCCTTAAATAATCTTAATTTTGAGATTAAGGATGGCGAGAGAGTCGGCTTAATTGGACATAACGGTGCGGGTAAAACCACGTTGTTACGTATGTTTAGTAAGGTTTACCACCCAACAAGCGGACAAGCCACCATTGAGGGTGATATCGGTTCATTGATATCAATTTCTCTCGGTATTAATCAAGAGTTTACAGGCAGAGAAAACATTTACATCCGTGGTGCGCTTTTAGGCCTCAAAAAGAAAGAAATTGATGCACGCATTGAAGAGATCATTGATTTCACCGACCTTGGTGATTTTATCGACATGCCGGTAAGAACTTACTCTTCTGGTATGCAGATGCGCCTTGGATTCAGTGTCAGTACAATTTTTACTCCAGAAATTTTGCTGATGGATGAGTGGTTATCTGTGGGGGATGAAGGCTTTAAAGAAAAAGCTGAAACTCGATTAACCAACATCATCAATGCGACTAAAATTCTCATTCTTGCCAGCCACAGTAATGAATTGTTAAGAAAAACCTGTACGAGAATTCTTTGGCTGGAACATGGCACGGTAAAAATGGATGGTACACCGGAAGAAGTGCTACCACTCTATTTTAAATCGAATATTCAAAGAGGTGATTTGTTAACCAACGCCTAATCCTGCACAATTTTTAGGTGTTTAATCATCGCACCATTCACTACCTAAAATGTGCATAGATGAGTTAACATATTTGCCACTTCAATCACAAATCTGATTTTGTGATGGTAACTTCAGACAGGAGTAGATGATGTCCAAGCAACAAATCGGTGTTGTCGGTATGGCAGTAATGGGCCGTAACCTTGCTCTTAACATTGAGAGCCGCGGCTACACGGTGTCTATCTTCAACCGTTCTCGCGAAAAGACTGATGAAGTCATCGCTGAAAACCAAGACAAGAAACTTGCCCCTTACTATACCGTTGAAGAGTTCGTTGAGTCCCTGGAGAAACCACGCCGTATCCTGCTGATGGTGCAGGCGGGTGAAGCGACCGATAAAACAATCGCGTCGCTGACTCCACACTTGGACAAAGGCGACATTCTGATTGATGGTGGTAACACCTTCTATAAAGATACCATCCGCCGTAACAAAGAACTGTCTGACCAGGGCTTCAACTTCATCGGTACCGGTGTCTCCGGCGGTGAAGAGGGTGCACTGAAAGGCCCTTCAATCATGCCTGGTGGCCAGAAAGAAGCGTACGAGCTGGTTGCGCCAATTCTGGACAAAATCGCTGCGCGTGCTGAAGATGGCGAGGCTTGTGTTGCTTACATCGGTCCAAACGGTGCTGGTCACTATGTGAAGATGGTGCACAACGGCATCGAATACGGTGATATGCAGTTAATCGCCGAAGCTTATGCATTGCTGAAAGGCGCGCTGGGCCTGAACAATGAAGAACTGGCAAAAACCTTCACCGACTGGAATAACGGTGAGCTGAGCAGCTACCTGATCGACATCACCAAAGATATCTTCACCAAGAAAGATGAAGAAGGTAAGTATCTGGTAGATGTTATTCTGGACGAGGCCGCTAACAAAGGTACCGGTAAATGGACCAGCCAGAGCTCACTGGATCTCGGCGAGCCGCTGTCCTTGATCACCGAATCTGTATTCGCTCGTTACCTCTCTTCTCTGAAATCTCAGCGTGTTGCTGCCTCTAAAGTACTGAGCGGCCCACAAGCTAAAGCTTTCAATGGTGATAAAGCAGAGTTTGTTGAGAAGGTGCGCCGCGCATTGTATCTCGGCAAAATCGTTTCATATGCTCAGGGCTTCTCACAGCTGCGTGCCGCTTCAGAAGAGAACAACTGGGATCTGCACTACGGTGAAATCGCTAAGATCTTCCGTGCTGGTTGTATCATCCGTGCTCAGTTCCTGCAGAAGATTACCGATGCTTACGCAAGCAATACAGACATCGCTAACTTGCTGCTCGATCCTTACTTCAAGAACATCGCTGATGAGTACCAGCAGGCGTTGCGTGATGTGGTTTCTTACGCAATTCAGAATGGTATCCCAACACCAACCTTCTCAGCTGCTATCGCTTATTACGATAGCTACCGCTCAGAAGTTCTGCCAGCGAACCTGATTCAGGCTCAGCGTGACTACTTCGGTGCGCACACCTACAAGCGTATTGATAAAGACGGTGTGTTCCACACCGAGTGGTTAGACTAATTTCCGCATTATAATAAGGGGCCTATTTAGGCTCCTTTTTTATTATATCTATCTAATAGTTAATTGTGATTTCCCATCAAATATATAGTGTTGTTTGTTTCATGTGGAAACCACGATATATTATTGTCATTGCTGAAATTATTTTATTTTGGTTAAGTTTTAAAGGATGGATTATGTCATCTGAGCGAATTCTTTTTGTTGGTAATACAAGTAAACTCGACCGTCCTTATATGGATCCGTCAACTCGCTATAGATGTTTTAATATTGCATATTCTTTGAGAGAGAGAGGCCACACCACCGAGGTGGTTACATTGTCTTATTTCATAGATCATTTGGATGTTGCAGATAATTTTGACACCATTGTATTCCATCGTCCATCATTAAACAATGAGGCGTTACTGCGCTTTTTATTCAAGAATCAAGATAAAAAGAACTTAATCGCAGATTATGATGATTTAATTTTTGATGTTAAAAGTGTTATTGATATACCTAATATAGAAAGCAGAGATCCTTACCTCAATTCAATATCTGATTTCATTTCAAGGAATGCAGCGGCCAATAATTTTTTTAGAAAGTTCAGCGTCTCCACGACACCTTTATCAGATAGGCTAAAGAAAGTAATCCCCTCTGCAGAAGTGAATGTAATTTCAAATGCGCTATCACTAGAATACATCCAACTATCACGAAAACTATTTGCGCTTAAAAAAAATAAAGAATATAAGATTGGATATTTCCCAGGAACTGCTAGCCACGATAACGATTTTAAACAGGTTGCTCCATATATAGCTAAGTTCTTATCAGAAAATAATAAAGAGAAAATGTTTATTCTAGGGCCGTTGAAAATACCTGCCGTACTTAATAAGTTTAATCATAGAATTGATCATGTTAAAGAAGTTGTGCCGTTTTCTCATCTACCCTATATAAAAGCAAATGTTGAGAATATTATAGCACCGTTGACTAATAATCAATTTAATGAGTGTAAAAGTGGCCTGAAGTTTTTCGAAGCCATGCCACTAGGTTGCCGGGTAATTGCAACTCCAATTCCTGATATTGATAGATTTGAATCCGAATATTTGTACAAATGTAAAAGCATTGAAGAGTGGGATGAATTAACAAACATCCCAAAAATATCACATGAAAACTATGAAGTAGAATTATGCAATACACTATTAAAAGTTGGGTCAGATAATATTGCAAAAATTTGGGAGGAGAAATTTTTATAATGAAAAAAGTTCTGTTTTTTGTTGAACCTCATCCAATTAGGAACATCTTTGTTGAGTTTATAACTCCTGGTGATATATTCGCGAAAATTGCATCCCATGAAAATTTTGACGGTATTGAATGGCGTATTTTCTCAAACAAGTACATTCTTGATTTAATGATTGAACATTTTGTAAATGATGATCATACCGTTGATTTCATTTACCCCCATGAATTATCTGGCACAGATTTAGAAAAAAAAGAAGCCTTAGTAGATTTTAAAAATAAAATGATTTATCCAAGTAATGAAGACCATAAGAAAATATGTTCATTTTTGGATGAATGGGATGGCGATGGCATTTTGTCTAGAAACACTTTAGTTGATGGTGTTGGCGAAATATCATTATATTATGAGTCCTTACTTGAAAAGATTCATGCTGAGTATCAATTTACTCACATTGTTCTTTGGTCAGAAAACGGAGCAGTAAAACAATTTTGTTCCAAATTTGATGTCCAATCTCTTCATTTTGAACTTGGTCCAACAAGATTACCTTTTCAAGATACAATTCTCATAGACCCTCAAGGCACCAATGGGAATGCAACGATCTGTACTGAAAAAGTAATTAAATCAGAAAATGCCATTAGTACTAATTTATGGATGTCTGATTTTTCCGACAAAGGGTACTTATCTGTTCTTGAGAGTTATTTAGCTCCATCGAATACTCATTCAGTTGAAAATTTACATGGTGAAAGCCTGATTCTTACTGATATTGGATATTCAGGCAATGTCACATCAGAGATAAAATTAAAAGCCAATTTTATTGATAATTATGTAGTTGTTTGTCTCCAGTTAGCTGATGACTTGAACACCTTAAATCATTCAAAATATGCTAATCCTTTGGAATTCCTGGATGATGTTGTCCCTAAGGTTATATCTCTAGGATATAACGTTATAATTAAAAGGCATCCTGGTGCGCCAGGAAGAATTTTCAATTTGGTTAAAGAAGTTGAAGCAATTGAACATGCTAAAAGCCTGTCTGACAAAGTGTTGGTCTTGCATCCGGACACAACGTCTGAAGACTTCTTAGCAATAACAAAAAACTCAAGAGTTGTTATTTCAATTAACAGTTCCGTAAGTTGTGAGTCTTGGATATTAGGAACTCCGGGGCTGATTCTTGGAAATGCAGCATATGACATTAACAATAGCATTAAGAATCTCAGCATCGATTTCCTTCAAGGTGGAAATCTTTTAGATAATGAAGAATATTTAATTCGTGTGAGGGACGATATTAAGTTTTCACTTAATCATTATTTTATGCCAAGGAACCAATATCTCTTATCTGAAGTTTTAGCGAAAGTGGTGAATGAATACTCTGCCAGTTCTTCAAAAAGTTATGTGCAATGGCTTAAAGATAATGTAGATATTTTTGAAATCATGATGAAAGAGAAATTATTAATAATGAATAATAATATCTCAAAAGATGAAAAAGTAGACACTGCTTTATTGGCTGAAACCGCAATACCTAATGAGAGTTTTTACAGCGTTACCATTGAAGAATTCAAATGTACTCATAATGAATTTATTATATCTGGTTGGGCAGAAGCAGATGATGTTAGTGTAATTAAAGTATTTATCGAATATGAAAATGAGTACTTATTTGCTGAGAGTTTTGATCGACCAGACGTAGAGCAAGCCTATCAATCGATTAACTCAGGAGCAGGGTTTAAAATCAGTGAACAAATACACGCAGAGTTTGTTTATAAAGATAATGTTAAGTTATACATATATGGCTCTGACCTGAGATGTAGATATATAAATATTCTGTTTGATTGACCTTCTTCTGGCCATACCCCACATGCTGATAAT
>NZ_BBOC01000112.1:0-13462 GCF_001485335.1 Type-D symbiont of Plautia stali
AAAATTATAGAGGCAAAGCTAACATGGCCGTTCTGGAGATGCGGATGTTTTCCTGGACTGGTTATGTTGTTATCCCCAGATGCGGCGCGTTTGCCACCTTTTCTGGGAGATCTCTGCTGATGCTAGTGACCATGTCGAACAAAGAGCTGCACCGCCTTTCACTTTCATTCTGGTGTTGATATATTTGCTTCGCAGCCTTGGCACTCGTCCTCTCCCGACGACCATATCGGTGATGACATCAGGTTCATTCGCGTCCTTAGCAACAAGAACCCTATTTCAGATGAAAACGCCTCCGGGCGAAATGGCAACCCTGGCCGCTTTAGGCTACCTATTGAAGCAGACATTTCACACGATCCCCCCATCAGCAACACCTCTCGCGATAAAGACGTGCCACTGATGGGAAAATGTTTAATTACTTCTTTCCGCTATTGGCTTCCCGCGCTTTCAAACGGCAGGCTTCCACCACCCAAGCTGAAAAGTTTTGGCTGTTCTCCAGCTTCATACTCTCTTCAATCTGATCAATCAGCAGATGAGGAAAACGAATATGTTTTCGTCGGGTTTTGGCATTGGTCATTTTATCCATGATTTATCCCTGGTCAGTTGTCTCACAAAATTTATTGTTGTATTGATGACAATGGCTCGGGTCTCCCCCGAGCAAACATTCAATCTTACAAGCCTCAAATCCCTGCCTTTGTTATTGAATATCAAGCAGTAACCGACTGTCGGCGAGCGACAGCGGCTGGATCTGATGGGTGACCAACAGCGTGGTTTTACCCTTAATCAACGCTTTTAAACTGTTCAGGACTAACTCGGTATTCACCGCGTCCAGCCCTTCGGTTGGTTCGTCCAGCAGGACAATCGGTGCATCTGAAAGATACGCACGGGCAATTCCCATTCTGCGAGCCTGGCCGCCAGACAGACGGACACCTAATTCCCCTGCCATGGCGTCAAGTCCCTGCGGGAATCGACGGATTTCATCAGCTAAGGCAGCGCGAGTCAGTGCATCCCACAACGCATCATCGTCCGCGTCAGGCGAAACCAGACGCAGGTTGTCACGGATAGACGCATTGAACAGATAGGTCTTCTGGCTGACGACGGAGATCATCTGACGCAATTTCTCTTCAGAGAGCGACCTGACTGGATGCCCTCCTATCAACACCTCACCTTCAGTGGTGTCCCAGAACCCTTGCACCAGATTCAGAATCGTAGTTTTGCCGGCGCCGCTCGGGCCAAGAACGGCCAGGCAGTGGCCAACGGGTACCGTGAAACTCAGTTGATCCAATACCGTTGGTGCCTCAGGCGCATAGCGCATGGTCACCGCTGTAAAGGTCAACTCGCTGCTTTCTGGCAACGAACTGGTTTCCGGTAATGCGATCGCGGGTGTCAGTTCCGTCATCGAGAACAAACGGCGCGCTGCTTCACGTGTCGTGCCCAGTGCCGCGAAGGCCGCAGGCAATCCGGCCACCGCTTCCGTGCTGGCGAGCACCGTGAACAGCAACATGACGATCTCACTGGGAGTCAGACCGCCCGCCTGTCCGGGAGCGAATAACAGCACGAAGGCAATGAATAACCCCAGTTGCCCCATCAATGCGCAGATCGCCCCGCCGCTGGCACTGACCCATGCTTGTTGACGCTGTGCGCCAATTAATTGCTGAGAGAGTTGACGCAAATGGTCGGTTTGATGGCTGACAGCCCCGACAACCTGCAACTCTCCCAGACCACGCATCAAATCGGTGGAGGCCGCCTGCACTGCCGAACGACCCAATGCAATCTTGTTGCCGTTGGTTTTGGTTAACGATGCGACGATATAAGGCACAATCACACCGGCAAGAATTAACACCACAGCATCAACCAAAGCGACGGTGGGTGAAAACCAGTACAGCCCCGCCAGAATGATGATGGCCGAGATGAACCCGGAGATAGCCGGCGTTAAGATACGTAGATAGAAATTATCGAGACTATCGATATCTGAGCGGAAACGCGTCAGAACATCCCCTTCACGA
Source organism: Type-D symbiont of Plautia stali (assembly GCF_001485335.1). Lineage (NCBI taxonomy): Bacteria > Pseudomonadati > Pseudomonadota > Gammaproteobacteria > Enterobacterales > Enterobacteriaceae > Type-D symbiont of Plautia stali. The sequence goes on from NZ_BBOC01000112.1 coordinate 2,004, forward strand.
AAATCCTGTAATCGTGCTGGCGCCAGCGGAGCCAATTGTTGATAGAACCAGACGCGCAACACGGATAACAGCCGGAGTGTGGCATCGTGCGTGACCAGCCTTTCCAGATATCGCGCGAAGGTGCGCAATACGGCAAGACCACGGATCGCGGCTGCTGGAGTAAAGAACTCCAGCGCCAGTGAGCCTACGCCAGCCAGCGCCATAGAAGTAATGAACCAACCAGACAAAGCGAGCAGCGCAACGTTGGAAATAATCACAATGACGGACAGCAAAACGCCCATCGCCATGCGAAAACGCCATGGCCGCGCAAGGCGCAAGAGATGCCAGAGATCATTCATGAGAGCGCTCCTTTCTGCAGCCGCTCAAGCTCAGCGAATACGCCGGCCTGGTCGCGCAAAGCCTGCGGCGTACCCGATTCGATCATTCGACCACGCTCCAGAACAATCACCCGGTCAGCCGCCGACGCGATTTCGGTATCGTGGGTAATAATCAAACTGGCCGTTTCGGGTAGTTGGGTACGCAGTGCCACAATCATCTGTTGTGCCGTATGACGATCCAGTGCCACCGTTGGTTCATCAAGGATCACAATCGGAGGCGAGTTCAAGACGGTGCGGGCCATCGCAATACGCTGAATCTGACCACCGGATAGCCCTTGCCCGCCATCTCCTACGCTGTAGTCATAACGTCCGGGCAGTGTCTGAATAAAACCGTCAGCCTGTGCCAGTTGCGCTGCGGATTCGATGGCTTCACGGCTGATATTGGAACGCGATAACAGGATATTTTCAGTCATCGTGCCGGCGAACAGTGTTGGACGCTGCGGCAGCCAACCCAGGTGCTGCTGCCATGCGGCAAGATCCAGCGATGAAAGATCGCAGCCATCGATAACGATGCGTCCTGAGTCGGGCGTAATAAAGCCCAGCAGTAAGCGCGATAACGTGGTTTTACCTGCCCCGCTGCTCCCGACAATCGCCAGCGTTTCGCCACGGCGCAAAGTGAAGGATATATCCGTGACGCCACCACCCTCTGCATACTGATAGCTCACACCCTCGAGGCTGATTTCACGCGGTTGCGCGGACAGTAATGTCTTGCTCTGTGCCGACGATGGCAGTTCAGCATTCAGGATCGCCAATAAACCTTCTGTCGCGCCGATGGCATCCATGCGTGCATGGTAGTGCGTACCCAGATCGCGCAGCGGACGGAAAAATTCTGGCGCCAGCAACAACGCAAACAAACCAGGCAGAAAACCCATCTCACCGTAAAACAGACGGAACCCAACATACACGGCCACCATGGCGGTGCTGATGGTGGCGAAAAACTCCAACACCAGAGAAGAGAGGAAGGCCAGGCGCAAAACCTTCATGGTGGTCTGACGATAGCTGTCAGAAATAGCCGCAATAATATTCGCCTGGCGACGTGCGGCATTGGTCTGTCGCAGCGTGGTCAAACCGGCGATAACGTCAAAGAAGTGGGCGCTCATCAGGCTGAGTTTGTGCCACTGCTTGAGACTCATCTTCTCTGCGCCCTTACCCACCACGATCATAAACAGTGGAACCAGCGGTGCGGTGATCAGCATGATCAGACCGGAGACCCAGTCGAAGGGAAATAGTGCGACCAGTATCGCGAGCGGCACGATGCCGATGATGATCTTCTGCGGCAGAAATCCGGAGAAATAGGCTTCAATGGCTTCAACGCCTTCACCCAGTGAACTGGCAATGCTACCGGTGCGTTGATTTTGACTCCAGGCGGGACCCAAAGCGGCGATGCGGTCGAGTAACATGCCGCGTAAACCCTGTCGGATACGAGCAGAGGCTTCAAACGCAAAGCCCTGGCGCAAGACATCGACGCCAGCCCGCAGCAACATCACCAAAGGCAGCAGCCACAGGTAAGGCATGAATCCAGAGAAGCCTGTACCGTGCATCACCGCCTGGTTAATCAACCAAGCCAGAAGCCAGCATTGAGCGATCATCAGTACCGCATTGATCGCCGCCATACTGATGGATAATGAAAATAAACCGCCCGCCTGGCGACGGAGGCTCGAAAGCCACCGTTCCGCCATGCGGGCCGCTTTTCCACTAGGAGGAAGGCTAGCAGACATAATGCGATTAATGCCCCTCGTGACCGACCAGTTTCGAGATACGGCCGCGGAATACCCAGATTTGGTACCAGTTATACATCAGCATTACCGGAACAAATCCGCCCATGGTCATGGTGAAGGTGATCATCGAAACCTGAGGGCTTGCGCCATCCCAGATGGTCCATGTGCCCGGAACAATATAGGGGAACATGGTGATCAGCATGCCGAAACCGAGAATCACAGCGGCAGCATTGAACCACAGCACGGCAGCGAAATCTTTGTCTTTCAGGGTGTCACGACGTACCTGCTCAATGCAGTAGAGCGCAAGCAGACCAAACAGGCCCCAGATCCAGAAGTGTGGGCCGAACCACTTAGCACGCGCCCAGTCGAACAGCACCGCACTCCACACCCAAGTAATCACAACTGCAGCAATTGCCAGCCAGAAGATTACCGCCGTCCAACGTGCGGCATCCTGACGGATTGGCTCATTTTTTCAAAACGAGCACGGACAAACAGAACGCCCGCTAACGTCATGGCGACACAGGAAGCCACACCCGTCCAGATGGAGAAAGCAGAGACAAAGCTGAACTCACCGCCGATATAGTGAGGAACGCCTTGGGTTGGGTGGTCCAGACCAAAACCTTGCAAGATGGCACCGACACTCATGCCACCAAAGAAGGTCACCGCCAGACTGGCGACACCGAAAATGCCATCTGAAAATTTCTGCCAGAAAGGTGACGCAAGATGGCGGAACTCCAGCGCGACTGCGCGGGACATAATGCCCCATAACACCAGCGCCATCGGCACCATCAAATAGCTAAACGCGGAACCGTACACAAACGGGAAAGTACCGAACATGATACCCCCGGCGACGATCAGCCACGTCTCGTTGGCATCCCAGGTCCCTGCCATCGCCGCCATGATCGCGCCACGTTCATCATGGTCACGCACGAACAGCGAGAAGATCCCTGCGCCCAAGTCCGCGCCATCCAGCGCGATATATAAAAGAACGCTGATGCCAAATGCCAACCACCACGCGATGATCAGGAAATGCTGTGAAGAATTAATGTCCATGAGTGTCTCTGCTCCCCTTAAACCGGACGGATGTATTCAGGATGATCGGCGTGACCACTGGCTGGCATCTCAAGGTGCCCCAGATGTTCATGCCCTTCGCCCGGTATTTTGCTGGTCAAGTCCGGTCCGTTACGCACCACCTTCGCCAGGAACCAGATGGTTCCCGCCACGACGGCCGTTTCGAAGATGGCGAAGCCCACCAGCCAGAAGATAGCCAGACCTAAGGTCATCGCGCTCATACCATCTTCGGTGCGCATCAGGCCGTACACTATCCACGGTTGGCGTCCAATTTCACGCGTCCACCAGCCACCAATCACCGCCAGGTAAGGCAGAACCACCATGACGACTGCCAGTAACAGGAACAGCTTATTGCGTGGCGCGAGTTCAACCGTCATACGACGACGTGCCATTAACCACAGCCCCCAAACCGCAACGGCCAGAATCGCAGCTGCTGCACCGGACATCACACGGAAAGCGTAGAACGGTAAAACGACAGGCGGCTGTTCATCTTTCGCAAAGCTGTTCAAACCTTTCACCGGACCATTCCAGGTTTTGGTTTCAATCAGGCTCAGGCCGTGCGGAATATCAAGAGACCACGCCAGACCGGTGCCTTCTTTGTTTGGCCAGCCGAGGATGTGCCAGGCACTGTTAACGTTACCGTTAGCATCATAGGTGTCGTAATGACCTTCCATCGCAGCCAGCGCTGCAGGCTTATGCTCAAGAGTATCTTCACCCAAGACGTCACCCATATAAATCTGTGCCGCAGCGACCACCGCCAGTGCCACCAGCGCGTATTTCAGCGGTCTCAGGAACAGTTCAACATGGCGCTGCTTCAATACGAACCACGCACAGGTTGCCACCACAAAACAAAGCGACAGCTCAAAACTGGCCAACAGCATGTGCGGGAAAGCACTGCGCGCATTCGGGTTAAACAGTGCACCCAACCAGTCCGTGACAATGAAGATGCCATTGTGCAGCTCAACGCCCGTCGGGGTTTGCATCCACGAGTTGGCGACCAGAATCCACATGGCAGAAAGCGTTGAAGAGAGCGCAACATTGAAAGTGGCGAAGAGGTGCATGCCACGGCTGATTTTGCCCCAGCCAAAAATCATCAGGCCGATGAATCCGGCTTCATACATAAAGGCCGTAATAGTCTCGTAACCTAAAACCTGGCCGAAGAAAGGACCGGCAGCCTGGGAGAAACGACCATACAGAATACCAAAGGCCATCTCCATGGTGACGCCGGTGGCGACACCCGCACCGAAGTTAACGATGAACAATTTTTCAAAAAAGCGACACAGTCGATACCACTTCTCATCCTGCTTACGGACCCACATCAACTCAGAAAAGAACAGCAGTGCTGCCAGGCCGATGGTTAGCGGAGGAAAAATGATGTGAATAGATGAAATTAGCGCGAAGTCTATGCGCGTGATCAGCGATGTAAGATCGTTACTTAACATGACTATCTTCTTATATATGAGTGACCGTGTTAGTTAACGGCAACGCAGCGCCGTTTCTCTTGTCATACAAGTGAGATGAGCCAGGCTCAGGCATAACAAGTAGAAAAGGTGTCACACTGTCGTCTTCCACTTATCTACGATCCGCAACCGACAGTATATTTTCCAGACAGGGGTTGGCTGAAAAATATAATATCCACTGCGGTGCTTACCCCTGAATGAGCACAAATAAACAATCAACAATGTGAACTGATTGTTGGCAGGTGAAACTCACAGAAATAAGCGATGGAACATGCTCGAGATAAGAAAACTTCTGTAAATTATTCTATATTCTCACTTACACAAAGGCACCCCAATTACAGGGGTAACTTGTAACAAAAAGCTAATGGGAGTTTCCTGGTCGGGTTTTGATTGCAGTTAAATCAATGTGTTGCGAAGAGTCACACACAAGCGGATTTGGATTTTTTATTTAATTTCAATAACATAAAATTTCATTGATATGAAACAAGTTTAGACGACTTAGACAAGTGCATGGCTAATAACAACAATAGTCATTATGCAGCATTGTTTATCTGAGTGACAAATTATTGAGACACCCACTCAACATTAATGACACAGATAATTAACAATGGGTCGTTTATTATTTTTCTATAACAGCAGGTGTTAATTAATTTAACAGACAAGGAACAATTATTACCTTGTGAATTCTTCACAGCTATGTAATTAATTTAATATATACGTTAATTTAAAGACGCCAATGCGCAACAATTAAGTCACACTGTGCGCACATTGATAAATGTCCCCCTCACACTCCTGCTTCCTCCGGCATCATTACTTTTCCCCATAGCCATCAGTGGAAAAAATCACAGCACAGCGCTATCTGCTTCTTTAGGGTAAATCTCCCCTACAAGGAGATAAAACATGAGCCTCTTATCTGCCGGCAATCGCCGTGACTTTCTCACTTCTGGTATCAAGTTAACCGCTGCAGGCACTTTGCTTAGCACAGGCTTAACCAGCCGTGCGTCCGCGGCACAAACCTGTGTGCCGGAAAATCACAGTTCGATTAATGTCAGCCATTACCTGCTGCGCAATGTCCGCCTCGAAGAAGGATTCATTCGTAAGCAGGATGTCATCACCGCGACCCGTACCGGCTTATATGATGTTGAAATCAACGGTGACCGTATCGCCGCTATCCATACCTCTGGATTTAGCAGTCCTCTTCCGGCCTGGGATGCAGGTGGGCACATTCTGCTGCCTGCCACGCGAGATATGCACATTCATCTCGATAAAACCTTCTATGGTGAAGGCTGGCGCGCCCCGCTGCCGCGCAAAAGCGTTATCGATATGATCCATCAGGAAGAGCAGATCCTGCCGGAGCTGGTGCCAACCTCTGAGATGCGTGCGGAAAAGCTGATTGGCCTGCTGCAATCGAAAGGCAGTACCGAAGCGCGCAGCCACTGCAACATAGACCCGATCAGCAAGCTGGAGGGTTTAGCCCATCTCCAGCAAGCCATTGCCAGTCATCGTAGCGATTTCAGTGCCAGGATTGTTGCCTTTCCTCAGCACGGCCTGTTGCGCTCACATGCCGAAGGCATGATGCGTGAGGCAATGAAGATGGGGGCTAACTATGTCGGCGGGCTGGACCCCACCAATGTGGACGGCGCGATGGAGAAGTCGCTTGATACCATGTTCAGCATCGCACTGGATTTTGCTGCCCCAATTGATATTCACCTGCATGAAACTGAACCCCACGGCGTGGCGGCGATCCGTTACATGCTGAAAACGGTGCGTGAAAATCCGCAGCTAAAAGGCAAAGTGACGATCAGCCACGCATTCGCTTTAGGCACACTCTCGGGTAAAGAGCTGGATGCGATGATTGAGGAACTGAAGGAGCAGCAGTTCAGCATTGCCACCACAGTACCGATTGGGCGCGTCATCATGCCATTACCGCAGCTGCGCGCTGCAGGGATTCCCGTGTGGTCAGGCACCGATACCATTGCCGACCACTGGCAGCCGTTTGGCAGTGGTAGCATGCTGGAAAAAGCCAACGTCTATTCACAGCTCTACCGTGGGCCAGATGAATTTTCACTGAGTCGTGCGCTGGGTATTGCCACTAATGAGGTGTTACCGCTGAACAGCCAAGGGGATCAGCAATGGCCAAAAGCGCAGGATACGGCAACCATGATGCTCGTCGCTGCGAGTTGTTCGGCTGAAGCTGTTGCCCATGTCGCACCAGTAGTGGCGACATTCCATAACGGTAAGCAGGTATTTGGTAGCCTGGCGAAGGTGTAATAGTAGGGAATGATGAGATAGATGTGATAGATATATTCCGCCGCGCAAAATCTGCGCGGCGGAATTAAACATTAGCGGCTGACTTCGTGTCCGATTAAACCGCCGATGGCCGCGCCACCTAAAGTACCGAAGGTACTGCCACCGGTTAACACGGCACCACCGACTGCACCGACACCTGCACCAATCGCTGTGTTACGACCACGATGCGACATACCGCAAGCGGTGACGGACAAACACACTAATGCGACAATGGCGATACTGCAGCTGCGTTTTAAAAGCATCGAAATCCTCATTACCATTATTCAATGGAATGTCATTGTTTTAATTTGATTGTTGTTAAGGCGCCAGAACATTGGCGGCTTGCACTGCTCGTCGGCGCTAATTTATGGCGAAATCGAAAACGGGGATAGGTAAAAATTCCTATTTTAAGACGGTACTGGCGAAGCGGCGAAAAGTCAGGCATTGCAGGGCCTGAGGCTCTGGTTTTAACGGTGCGCATCAATGCATACCTTACAGTGCAGAAGGCGTCGTTGAATGCTTGACGTACAGCCTACCAACTAGTAGATTAATATTTATCCGGTTAGCCTGGGGTTATACCTGAAAGGAGGCACTGTGAATGTGATTAAATTTCCCGCGTCACGAAAGCCAATCGATGAAGCCAGCCTGAACACGCATGAAACAACAATCAGAGACGTGCGAGAATTTGCGTTAAATATCGCCTCGCAATTACGTAATGATCGGGAATTGAACAATCATGCACCCTATCTGGTTGATAAAGTCATCATGCTGCTAATAAAAGAGTCGCGGCAGTACGAATAATAAAAAATCCGCGTAGGCGGATTTCTTATTTATCAGGAGGCGGGAAGGAGTTTATTGATGACCGGTTGCACAATCTGCAAAAAGAGGTCGGGATGATTGAAAGCGCGAGCGGCAATAATCGCGCCATGTACCGTGGCCATCACCGATTTCGCTTCAGTCGCTGCCTTCTCCTGCAGGATAAATACCCCACTCTTTTCCCCTTTGCTAAGCACCGTTGCCAGCCAATCGGACAGGTCAGAAAAATGCCCCTTCACTTCTGCAGCGACCTCTTCAGGTAAGGTGGGGAGTTCCACCGCCAGCATCACGCAAATACAGAAAGGTGAGCTATTTTCCCTGATACAGTTGGCCCAAAAATTGACATATCCGTTGAGCTCAGCGAGCGGATCGTTACTGAAATGCTGGCTGGTTGCCGCCATCCCTGCCCGTGCTTCCTGACGGTATTCGGAGACGACGGCCTGAACCAGATCGGCTTTCGCGGGAAAATGATGATGAATACTGGCTTTGCGTATCTGCACCCTTTCCGCCAAATCCGCGTAACTAAAACTTTTATAACCGCCAGAGGTCAGCAGCGATCGGGTATGGTTGATGATTTCAATCGCTTTGGGTGAACGTTCGACACTCATGCACGGCTCCGGCTACATCATGAAAGGGCTGCAAATCAGTAAATTGGCACTGAACCTACTGACCCGCAGCCGGGTTGTCAAGGCGCTTCATGGCGCTTGCGGCTGCCCGTCATACTGCTGAACACCCCATCACGCAGAATCAGCGCATGGAACAGCGCCGCAGCAAGGTGCAGCATCACCGTTACGAACAGCGCCAGCGCAACCCACGTATGCAGTGGTCGCAGTAGGGCAAAGGCGTTATTGCTGACAGCCATAATGGGCGGCAGCACAACACTGCCTCCCAGGCTGACGGGGTAGCCCGCAGCGGAGAGCATCGCCCAGCCAATCAGCGGCTGCCCAAGCATCATCGCGTACAGCGCCCAATGCGACAGATGCGCTAATCCCTTTTGCCAGCCTGGCAGCGTGTCCGGAAGCGCGGGTTTCGTGGTAGTAAAGCGCAGCCACAAACGTACGACCACCAGCAGCAGAATCATCACCCCCAGTGGTTTATGAATCGCTACCAGCAAACTGTGCAGTGATGACACCGAGGCAACCATGGCGACACCGATAAACAACATGGCGAGAATCGCGGCCGCCATTAACCAGTGGATAATGCGCAGAGCGGGATGGAAAGTGTCGGTGCGTTTCATCAGTGAGCTCCTGCCTGTTCACGGGTACGTGCATTGTAGGATTTGGCATAGGCTGATGAACGCGCATTGAGAATGGGGTCATCAGAGGCGGTGATGCCGTCTGGCAAAATCAGCGGGTCGTAGTTGATATCATTACAGGCACCCTGCTGTTGCGGTGACGTCTGAGTGAGAGTCAATGTTCCGGCGTTAATCGTCTGGCGATCCGCAGGCCAGGCCACTGATGCGTCACTGCTTTTATCTTGCGCATTCGCTACCGTAATCAACAGATCCCACATCAATGGTCCTTTGGCGAGTCGTTGTTGCAGATCGCTTTGCAGGAAGTTGCTGTCATTTTTGTCCGCCGCATTAATGGGCTGATAAGTCGCGTGCGGCACCATGCTCCAGCGCACCACGTGGCTTTGCCCAGCCTTATCGACCAGGTTAAAGGCATTGAGGCTGTTGAAGCGATCGCTTGCCCAACTGGATGAGGGGACATATTGCTGCGCCCAGCCGAAGAAGGGTTTGATTTCCGGGTGCTGCTGCACAAAAGCCTGAATTTTCGCCGGATCGGGCTTGCCGGTTTTCGCATCTGGCAACGTCGCCACTTGCAACTCATAAAATCCTTCCACGCTATTCACCGGAAAAAAAGGCATCGCGTTCATGCCTGTACGCCACTGTTGACCGTCTTTTTGATAAAACGCCAAGGCCATGCTGCGCACGGGGACTGCGTAATCCGGTGCGTTAGGGTTACCGCCCGCGATGGCAAAACGCCCGATAACGGGCGTTTCACCCGGCGCAAATAAGCCCGCCCGTGACAAGGTGCTGGCGTTACCATTCGCTGCAAAACTGCCCGTGATACACACTCCTTTCGCATGGTTGCGTCGATAGCCCGGGTGCTCGCCACCCGATTGCTGCAACACGGTAATGAGTTTATCTGACGTTAATCGCTGCGGCGTAAGCCAACCGCCCGCCCACAGCAGGAGTGCGATCGCTATTAAGGGAATAACCGCAATGAGGGCCAGACGCGTAATTTTCTGGCCAGATGATAGAGAAGGCTTGTTCATAGGTTCGCTCAACATGGCATCAAGAAGGACAAGGCACTACCCGCGTGGTGTTAACCGCGCGTGATAATCAATTCACCGTGATCAGTGGCGGTTTTTCTGTGAATTCTCAATCAACCTACCAGTAGGTAGTTTAAGTTGTCAAACGAATTTAATTTTGCGAGGATCTTATCAAGAGCGGCCTGAAGGCCGCGCCCTACTGTCGGGGACGTTATTGTTCTTCGTGCGGGATATAACTGCTCTTCATTGGCGCAACCACCACGTTCACGCCGAGATCTTGCAGGCGACGCAAAATGGGAACCGGCGTGCCTTGGTTAACAATCACCACATCAAACTCGCTGAGGTGAGCAAAACGGTGCAGCGCCCGGCGTTCAAATTTGGTGTTATCCATCATCAGAATGCGTTTTTGCGCGGCATCAAACATCGCGCGTTTGGTTTCCACGGTTTCAGCAGATTGGTGGAATACCGCATCATCGATAATTGCCGACATACTGACGAAAAACACATCGGCGCGCAGGCTGGCGATTTCCTCACGCGTCATCCGCCCCATAAAGGCGTTACACCAGTGATAAAACTGCCCTCCCAACCCCATCAGTGTGATGTCTCGCCCATTACGAAGCTCATTCATCAGCGTCAGTGAGTTGGTGATCACGGTAAGAGGCGCTCGGGCAGATAATAAACGCGCCATCTGCAGCACCGTGGTGGAATCATCGAGAAAAATCGCCTGCCCAGGCTCAAGATAGCTGGCGGCCACTTCGGCAATCGCCTGCTTCTCTTCCAACTGACGTGTGGCGCGATAAATATCACTGGATTCAACCAGGCTGGTTGAGGTGGCTGACACCACGCCGCGTGATTTATGCAGTAACCCGCGCTCGACCATCTCATCAATATCACGGTGCGCGGTCATCAGGCTGATGCCGAAACGCTCAGTGATATCTTCAATACGAATCGCACCTTCTGCCATAACCGCTTCTGCAATCAGCTGGCGTCGCGCCAGTTGCCGCGCCTGTCGGCTATCGCTGGGTAAGGGTTCGGCCATAAATACGTTTAGAGAAGAGTCCTGCGGGTTGTGCGCCATGTTTCGTCCGGGAAAGTGATGCAGAAATGCGGGTTCGTCATGATTACAACGCGGAAATGGGCTTTTTGCAAACAAACTGCATTTAATGCGAGGAACTTAGTGCGCATAAATGGGCACTCTACAACTCATGCCGGAACCAGGTGCGCATCATGCGCACCCAACGTTGTAGGGTCGCCATTCATGGCGACCGTCATCCATTACTGCTTCAACACAAACGGTGACACGAAGTTGCCCGCGTTCTCTTTGGTGATCAGAATACAGTCAAACAGCTGTTTCTCAGACGCTGCACCGGTTTTTCCGGTCTTGAGGAAGCTATCCGCCTGCTCTACCGCTTTCTGCGCGAATTGCGCCACCGGCTGCATCACGGTATAGG
>NZ_BBOC01000113.1:0-13377 GCF_001485335.1 Type-D symbiont of Plautia stali
GATTTCCAGCTATGCCGCGCTGCAAGCCGGTGAGGCGTTGGTGCCTTATGAATATGATGCCGGTCCGTTGGCAGCGGAAGATGTGCAGGTTGAAGTCGAATACTGCGGCGTGTGCCATTCCGATCTCTCGATGATCGATAACGAGTGGGGCGGTTCACGCTATCCACTGATCGCCGGTCATGAAGTGATTGGGCGTGTAGTGGCGCTGGGGGATGCCACGCAGAATAAAGGGCTGAGCATCGGTCAGCGGGTTGGCATTGGCTGGACGGCGAAAAGCTGCCAGCACTGTGACGCCTGCATTGCCGGCGATCAGGTCAACTGCCTCAGCGGCAAAGTTTCTACCATCAACAACCACGGCGGTTTTGCCAGCCATCTGCGCGCCAACTGGCAATGGGTGATCCCGCTGCCCGAAACCCTGGATATTGTGTCTGCCGGTCCACTGTTGTGCGGCGGAATTACCGTGTTCAAACCGTTATTGATGCACAACATCAACGCCACCAGCCGCGTGGGCGTGATTGGCATCGGTGGATTAGGGCACATGGCGATTAAATTGCTGCGCGCCATGGGGGCGGACGTTACCGCATTCAGTTCGAATGCCAGTAAAACGGATGCAATTATAGCGATGGGTGCTAATCGCGTAGTGAACAGCCGTGATGCCGAAGCGTTAAGTGAATTGACCGGACAGTTCGATCTGATCATCAGCACTGTGGCGGTGGATCTCGACTGGAAGCCCTACTATCAGGCACTGGCACGTCAGGGCACGTTCCACACCGTGGGCGCGGTGATGAAACCCTTTGAAGTACCCGCGTTCAGTTTGATTGTGGGAGACAGGGCGTTGACGGGATCTTCGACCGGTTCACCGGCGCAATTACGAGCCTTGCTCAAGCTGGCGGCGAGGGTGGATATTGCCCCGCAGGTGGAGACGTTTCCGATGTCGCAAATCAATGCCGCGCTGGAACACGTGCGGGCGGGTAAAGCCAATTACCGCGTGGTGTTGAAAGCAGATTTTTAACCTAAACCGGGTGCACCTGAATGTGCACCCGGCCATATAAAGGGCGCAAAGTCTTAGTAGGGGCGCCATTAATGGCGCCCAGGCAACGCATTACCCGCGAGGATCATTCTCACCAAGGAAGAAGTACCATAGCGGAATCGACATCAAGGCCGTAAACACCGAGCTATACAGCGCAATCATAAAGCCCTGCGTGATGTACATCGTCAATGACCAGTGGCTGAACGGAATACCGTACTGGTCGATGACCCCGCCAATAATCGCATTGCTCATCACAGAGACAACGATGATTGCCAGGATGCAGACGCCACGCAGGAAATAGCGCATCTCCTTACGCTTCACTGTAAATCGAGCACGAATAATGCCCAACGGGGATTGCTGCGATGCCAGAATCTCTGCTTCCGTCATCGGCACGCGTTGCTGCTTGCGCCAGCGCATGATATCCACCAGCAGAAACGCCAGTAAACTGACGCCCATCACCGGCAAAGCATAGCCCAGCGCCAGCGCGACTATTAAACAGGTCGCTTTGCTGTAGTGTGGTATCGCCAGCCAGGTTTCGGTCAGCGTCTGCGCCGGATTCGCCTCAACCAACTTAGGACGACGTACCCACCACATGCGATACCCCAGCACGATCATGCTGCACAAGCCCAGGCCAAAGAACGCCAGCAGCAGCTGATTAGGCAGACCAAACAGCACGCCCATATGGGCATCTACACCCCAACGTGTCAGCTTCGCCACCAGCGGGAATCGATCAAAGTAGACATGATCGACAATGGCAAAACTTTGCGGATTCACCGAAACCGCATCCACCTGAGTGGGCCAACTGCGATCAATTTCCGACACCGTCCAGGCTTTGTCTGCACTTTTCGGTTGGCGCAACTCCAGTTTGGTGGCATGGAGTCCATCCTGGCGTGCCGCATTTAATACCCGGTCCCAGTCAGCGTCAGGCAGGTTATTTGGCATCGGTTTTGCGGGAGCGGCGACCGGTTTAGTCATGGCAGACATCGGCATGCTCATATCCGGCATATCCATATCGGGCATGCCCGGCATGCTGTGGTGATCCGCATGAGGATCGGCCGGAGCGGCAGGCGCATCACTGTTCAACGCCGTGTTCACCTGCGGTGTCAACCAGTTGAGTTCGGTACGCCAGCGATCAATATTGCCGCCTGCCCATTGTGACCAGGTCAGCCCGGTGGCTGAAAAGAACACCAGCCCCAGCAACAAGGTGAACCCCAATGTGATGTGCCAGTGGCGGCTGAAAGCAAACCCGGTTCGTGCCGTTTTCAACTTACGTTTAGGACGCGTCCCCAGCCACAACAACACGCCACCGAGCGCGGCGACCCATAACCACGAAGCTGCCAGCTCACTGTAGTTACGACCAAAATCCCCCAGCAGCAGACTACTGTGCAGCAGATCGAGGGTCGTCCGCAGCGGCAGTACGCCACTGGTGCCGTACACCGTCATATCGCCTTTCACTTTCAGGCTGTAGGGATCGATAAACACCGCACGCGATTGCGATGCGCCCAGCGAGGCATCGCTGAACTGCACACGGGTGGTGTCAGTGGCTCCCGGCGCAGGTCGCACCGCAAAAATGTGCTGTTTTTCGCCCGCCCAGGCACGCGCCGCGCTGATTTGCGCTGACAGCGGCTGTGCGCTTCCCTGGGGCTGTGCCGTTAACGCATCCGCATAAATCAGGTTTTCCAGTTGCGGCGTGAGCACATACAGGGTGCCGCTGAGTGCCGCCACAAAGATAAAGGGCGCAACAAACAGACCGATATAGAAATGTAAGCGACGTAGTAGATTAAGCACCGCACCGCGCGGTGCTGCAGAGTGAGCAGCTGACAAAGCCGTCTTCCTTCCGTTTAGAGAATGACGTGGCGCAACAAGCCGTTGTGCCGTTTATAGATATTGTTCAGTCAGGAGGAGGCGTTGTGGTGGCGCGCGTGGACGATGGTTACCGCTGTAGCGACGTAGCACCGGCGTGACCACATGCGGGAGCGGCGGGGCACGTGAGCTCACCATGATCAGCCAGATGAAGGGGATAAACACCCATATCATCAAGGGCACATGCACCAGCAAATCACAGTAACCGCAGGCAAACTCGCCGTCATCCATCATGTGATGGTCCATGCCCGGCATCGCCATATCCATCATCATTTCATGATGTTGCATCGACATGCCCGACATTGTGCCGTGTGACGGCATCGCCATCATGCGGTTTTGCTGCTCCATCAACGTCTTCGACACGATCGGCGCGACAAACAGCAACAGCACCGCCACAATGGCGACGCAGGCAGTCAGGCGCTGGCGAAATTGGTGTGAAAACGTCATGGTGAGTACGGATTGATTCAACAAATGAGGCCGAAGTGTAACGCCATTGCCGTGTAAGGGTTAAAAAAACTCAGGCTATTTTAGAAAAAATTCGCACCTTTTGAAAAAAGTCACTTTACGCGCTGCATTTGTTAACCTTAATGCAACCTGATGAGAACAGTACGGAAACAATAAACGGAGACGCGATGAAGATAGTGATGCTGGATGGCGACACCTTGCCGCAACCCCCTGCACGTCCTGAATGGTGTACGGAATGGCACTTTCGCGGGACGACGCAGCCCAGTGAGATTGTAGCGGCGCTGCGCGGCGCGCACGTCGCCATAACCAATAAAGTCCCCCTGCGTGCGGAGACACTGCGGCAGTTGCCTGACTTGCGCTACATCTGCGTGGCGGCCACCGGTTATGATTGTATCGATTTAGAGGCCTGCCGTGAGCAGGGTATTGTGGTCAGCAATGTGCCAGGTTACTCCACGCGCAGTGTGGCCGAAGGCGTTATTGCTGCGCTGTTTGCGCTACGTCGTCAGTTAGTGGATTACGCCACGAGTACGCGCAGTGTCTGGCCCGCATCATCGCACTTCTGCGTACATCGCCAACCGATTCAGGATATCTTCGGTGCCACCTTAGGGGTGGTCGGCAAGGGGGATATCGGCAGTGCCGTGGGGACAATGTCGCAAGCGTTAGGCATGACGGTGTTGTATGCCGATCGCAAGGGCAGCACCCAGTCGCGCCCGGGTTATGTGCCGTTTGAAGAGGTGCTGGCGCGCAGTGATGTGTTAACGCTGCACTGCCCGTTAACGCCACAAACCCAACAGTTGATAAATCTGCACGCGTTAGCGCAGATGAAGCCCTCCGCCTTATTGATCAACACTGCACGTGGCGGGCTTATCAATGAATCCGAGTTGGCGCATGCGTTGCGCCAGGGTGTGATTGCAGGGGCTGCGTTGGATGTGTTAACCCGTGAGCCACCGCCAGCAGACCATCCTTTGTTGCAACCCGATGTACCCAATCTGCTGCTTACACCGCACATTGCCTGGGCCAGCCAGCAGGGTGTGGCAAACCTGCTGCGCGGTATTGAGGGAAATCTTGCCGCCTTTGCCGCCGGTGAAGCGCGTCACGTGGTGAGTTAAGCGCTAAAAAATCGATCGGCCCAGCCGCTCTGTGAGTTTTTCCAGCAGGGCGGTGCCCGCCAGCGAGTTACCGGAATTGTCCAGTGCGGGTGACCAGACAGCGATGCTCATTTCCCCTGGGATCACCGCCACAATACCGCCGCCCACGCCTGACTTGGCGGGCATGCCCACGCGCCAGGCGAATTCGCCTGCGCCATCATACATACCGCTGGTCATCATCAAGGCATTCACCTGTCGCGCCTGACGGGGTGAAATCACTGCCCATTCGTCCTGCTGGCTACGACCGTGATTGGCGAGATAAAGGAAGGTTTGCGCCAGTTCTTCACAACTCATCGCTAGCGAGCAGTAGTGGAAATAGGTCTCCATCACTTTGCTGACGTCGTTATGGAAGTTGCCGAAAGACTTCATTAGCCAGGCAATGGCCGCGTTGCGGGCTGAGTGTTCATACTCCGAGCGTGCGACCACCCGATCGTAATGGATGTCATTTTGCTGGGCCAGACGACGCACAATTTCCAGCATACGTTGGCGAGGGGCGGTTAAACGACTCTCCAGCAAATCACACATCACCAGCGCCCCCGCATTGATAAACGGATTACGCGGTTTTCCTTGCTCCAGTTCAAGCTGCACCAGCGAGTTGAACGCCTGGCCTGAGGGCTCTTTGCCCACCCGTTGCCAGATTTCGGCATCTTCATACAGAGTCAGTGCCACGGTCAGCGACAACACTTTAGAGATCGACTGGATGGAAAACCGGGTTGAGGCATCGCCGGCCTGAAAACGCTGGCCGTCAGAGGTGACGATCGCGATGCCAAGTTGATCGGCTTCGACTCCCGCCAGTGCAGGAATGTAGTCGGCAACTTTTCCCTGATGCGTTAACGGTCTAACCTCGTTAACGATCTCTTCCAGTAATCCATTAGTGAGTTCTGACACCTTGATGCTCCGGGGGATAATTTTGTCGTTTGAGGAGAATCGCCAATCATTTTGGTCGCCATGAATGGCGACACTACAAAGACTTCGTGCGATTTTCGTAGGGTGCGCATTGATGCGCACCAGTCAACGTATCATGCAGGCCAGGATCATGGTGTTTTGCCTGTTGCGCGTCAACGGGCGGCGCAAAAATCTGTGAGGTTTCCGGGTGAAGCCTGCGTTACAGTGCCAATATCCTGCACATAACAGCGAGCCAACTCATGATCAGCCATCTCCTGCGCGATTTTCCGGCAGCAGCGCAAAACGGCACAGCCGAGACCTTTGAAAGCCTGTTATCGCAGCCGGGTTTACGCATTGAACGTATTGTCTCCACCGGACAGGCCAGCCCGCCGGATTTTTGGTATTGCCAGACGCAAGGCGAATGGGTGTTGGTTTTACAGGGCGCGGCCGGTTTGCAGTTGGAAGGGGAGAGCGAAGAGCGCACGCTGCACCCCGGCGACTGCGTGAATATTCCGCCCCAATGTCGCCATCGCGTTAACTGGACCGACAGCGGCGGGCCGACGGTCTGGCTGGCGGTACATTACGGTGAGATCTCAGATCAACCGTAAAATTCTGTTGCCAATGATTGCGTTACGCTGCCGTCGGCTTTGGCTATGCTGACGGTTTTCCGTCGCGGGATGCGCGGCGCTGAAGTTATTGAGGATCTGCATGTCTGTTTCACAAAATGCCACTCAGCCTGATAATGGGATGCGTGCCGGGCGCTTTATGCTGCTGCAAAAGCTGCTGCGCCGTGACAAAACGCCAGTGGCCTTATTATTGCTGGCCGCGCTGGTGGGTGTACTCACCGGGTTGGTGGGTGTCGCCTTTGATCGCGCGGTCAATTTCATCCTCCATCTGCGCCTCGATTGGCTGGACGATGCCATCAGCAACCCGTTGTTAGGTGTGATTTGTGCCTTTATCACGGCGGCGCTGTTAGGTGCCGTGGGCTACTATCTGGTGCGTCGCTTTGCGCCGGAGGCGGGCGGATCGGGCATTCCCGAGATTGAAGGCGCGCTGGAAGAGTTGCGCCCGGTACGCTGGTGGCGCGTGCTGCCAGTAAAATTTATTGGCGGCCTTGGCGCGCTGGGTTCCGGCATGGTGCTGGGGCGCGAAGGTCCGACAGTGCAAATCGGTGGCAACATCGGCGGCATGTGCCTGGATCTGTTCCGGGTCAAATCGTCAGAGTCACGCCACACGTTGCTGGCCACAGGCGCGGCGGCGGGTCTGTCCGCTGCCTTCAACGCGCCGCTGGCGGGGATTCTCTTTATCATCGAAGAGATGCGCCCGCAGTTTCGCTACAGCTTAATCTCAATAAAAGCGGTATTTGTCGGCGTGATTGTGTCGAGCATCGTCTTTCGGGTGTGTAATGGCAATGAAGCCATTATCAACATCGGTCAGTTACGCGATGCGCCTACCAATACGCTGTGGCTCTACCTGCTGCTCGGGGTGCTGTTTGGCGGTTGCGGGGTGGCGTTCAACCGGATGATTTTCCTTGCGCAGGATCAGTTCCAACGTCTGCATCAAGGGCGCACGGCTTCCTGGGTGATGTGGGGCAGTGTGCTCGCAGGTTTATGCGGCGTGCTGGGGTATTTTTTACCGCAGGCTGTGAGCGGCGGTACCACGTTGATCCCTGATTTTGCCTCCGGACACTTTGGCGCGCTGGCGTTGTTCGGGCTGTTTGCACTGCGCACGTTGGTCACTATCTGCTGCTTTTCCTCGGGTGCGCCCGGTGGAATTTTCGCCCCGATGCTGACGCTGGGCACGCTGCTCGGCACCTGTTTTGGTCAGCTGTGTATGCACTGGTTCCCGGACTATCAGTTGGAAGCCGCCACCTTTGCGGTGGCGGGGATGGGGGCATTGTTTGCGGCCTCTGTACGCGCTCCGCTAACGGGTATTGTTTTGGTGCTGGAGATGACCAACAACTATCAACTTATCCTGCCGATGATCATCACCTGTCTTGGTGCTACCCTGGCGGCACAATTCTTTGGTGGCAAGCCACTTTATTCATCTATTCTGGCGCGCACGCTCGCCAAAGCACAGCTGAGCGCTCACGCCAAAAGTCCTTAAGGTCGCTTGCCGACGCTGTGGGTCAGCGTGGTCCAACGGCGTGCCTGTTCGCTCAGGCTGAAACCCAAACCGTGACGATCGGAGATCAGCATCCGACCGTCACGCAGTTCCAGCTGTTCGTTGAACAGCGGGTTGAGCCACTCAAAGTGTTCAAGCCAGGGCTCAATAGGATAGGCAGCGGCCAGGTGGATGTGGATCTCCATCGCGAAGTGAGGCGCCAGTTTGCGTCCGTGGCGGGCGGCCAGGTCCATAATTTGCAGGAACGGCGTAATGCCCCCGACGCGCGGCGCATCTGGCTGCACAAAGTCACTGGCGTTACCCAGAATCAGCTGCTCATGTTCACGGAAACTGGTCAGCATCTCACCCGTGGCGATTGGCGTGTCCAGCGCGGCCGTTAACGCAGCGTGGCCTTCGACGTCATAGGCATCCAGCGGTTCTTCAATCCAGATCAGGTTAAACTGCTCCATTTTACGTCCCATGCGAATCGCTGTTTCACGATCCCATTGCTGATTGGCATCAACCATTAGCGGGAAGTCATCCCCCAGCGTCTGACGTACCGCCGTCAGGCGTCGCAAATCTTCCGCGGTGTTGGGTTGGCCGACTTTGAGTTTGATACCGCCAATGCCGTTTTCCCGCGAAATCGCCACGTTGTTGATGACCTGATCCAGCGGGGTATGCAGGAAACCGCCCGAGGTGTTGTAGCACTGCACCGAATCACGATGTGCGCCCAGCAGCTTGGCCAGCGGCAATTTGGCGCGCCGTGCTTTCATATCCCACAGCGCAATATCGAAAGGTGATATCGCCTGTACCGCCATGCCGCTGCGGCCCACCGAGGCACCCGCCCACAGCAGTTTGGTGTAAATCTTGTCGATGTCGTTAGGATCTTCGCCGATCAGCGCGTCTGCAATTTCACAGGCATGCGCGTAAATACCCTGACCACCCGCGCGCTTTGAATAGCTGAAGCCGATGCCCTGGAATCCGTCACGCGTTTCGATTTCCGCCACGATGATCGCCACTTCCGTGAGCGGCTTTTGGCGCCCGGTCAGCACTTTGGCATCACTCACTGGCGTTGCCAGCGGCAAAAATGCCAGCGACAGATTGACCCAAACGATGCGGTCACCGCTTTCGGTGGCGTTGCCCGCGCCTTGAGATTTGGCATAGCTGACGGCACTGGAATTCACACTCGACATGACGTTCTCCTGTAAATGATTGCGCTAACATTTATCTCCGAAGCAGACTATGCGCCACTAAGCAGGATCATTAATGCCTTATCGATCACAAAATCGGCAATCGGTTATGAAGAATGATAGCCCTAACATTTATGGCCATATGCACTGGATTTGCCACCGCGGCCTGCTATGCTAGCGCTATCTGTTTGCATCCTGAGCTGCCATGAAACAACGCAATCCTGAGCGCAACACTGCGCCCACGCTGGAAGATGTCGCTCGCGTCGCGGGTATCTCGCCGATGACGGTGAGCCGTGCCCTCAACTCCCCGCAGCAGGTACGCCCGGCGACCGTCGCGAAAGTGATGGCCGCCATCAGCGCGACAGGTTACATCCCCAACGCACAAGCGGGCAGTCTCGCCAGCAACCGCAGTCGCCTGATTGCGGTGGTGGTACCGCAAATCAACAACAATATGTTCGTCGATACCATACAAAGCCTGAACGATACGTTGAGCGCGCGCGGCTATCACATGCTGTTGTGCGTGACCGGTTATGAGGCTGAAACGGAAGCCGAAACCGTCTCCACGCTGCTGTCCCGTCGACCGGATGGCATTGTCCTTACCGGTATTCATCACAGCACGCAGCTGAAAAAAGTGCTGTTGCAGGCCAGTGTGCCGGTGGTGGAAATCTGGGATATGACGCCAACGCCCATCGATATGCTGGTGGGTTTTTCCCATGAGAAAATTGGCGCAAGCGTGGCGGAGTACCTCGCTGAACGGGGTTATCAAAAGCCCGGTTTGATATGGACAGATGACCGTCGCGCACTGCAGCGTAAACAGGGCCTGGTGGATGCGCTTGCCAGGCGCAATATTGCACCTTGCGCCGAGGTGCCCGTCACATTGCCGGCACTGATGGCGCGTGGCCGTGAAGCCAGCGCGCAATTGCTGGATAGCCATCCTGAGGTTGACGTGTTGGTGTGCAGTTCAGATACCCTGGCACAGGGAGCACTGATGGCGGCGCAGGCTCGCGGTATAAATATTCCACAACAGTTGGCGGTGATTGGTTTTGGCGATCTCGACTTCGCGGCCGCGAATTTCCCTTCCATCTCCACCGTACGTATCGATCGTCAGCGTATGGGCGAACTTGCGGCAGAGCAGTTGTTAAAGCGTCTGCAAAATCAAGCAGTAGAGAATCCGATTATCGATATGGGGTTTACCATGGT
Organism: Type-D symbiont of Plautia stali; assembly: GCF_001485335.1. Taxonomy (NCBI): domain Bacteria; kingdom Pseudomonadati; phylum Pseudomonadota; class Gammaproteobacteria; order Enterobacterales; family Enterobacteriaceae; species Type-D symbiont of Plautia stali. The sequence continues at coordinate 9,885 of NZ_BBOC01000113.1, forward strand.
GCCGCGCGATTCCGGCTAACCCAGGCTGAACTGCGATCCTCATCACTTTTGGAAAATATCTTCCATGTTATAAGAACTGGAAAATAAATTTCATTTTGAGAGGAACCTATCAATGTCAGCACTGCCTTCGTTAGAAACCCTGTTGCAGCAAGAAGCTGAGCACCGTTTACCGCAGTTTGATTTCGATTTGGCATGGCAAATTGGACAAAGCCTGCGCGAACGCGGCCGTGAAATAAATGCACCGATCGCTATCGAGGTTTATGCGTTTGGTCAGGTGCTGTTCCTGGCGGCGTTACCCGGATCGGCCCCTGAAAACCTGGAGTGGATGCGTCGCAAGCGTAATACCGTGCTGCTGACTGGTCATTCGTCGATGTACGTTGGGTTCGCTAATGAGCAGAAGGGTGAACGTATGGCGCAGCAGCGCAACATTCGTCAGGAAGATTACACCGATCACGGCGGTTCTTTCCCGCTGCTCAGCCCACAAGGCGCGATTATTGGTGCGGTCAGTATCAGTGGTTTGCCATCTGAAGACGACCACGCGTTAGCGCTGTGGGGGATTACGCAGCTGTTACGTTAAAGGGCAAACCTGGTGCGCATTAATGCGCACCCTACGAAATATCGCCTCCATGCGCATCCAACGAAAACCCGCATCAATGCGCACCCTACGAAAATCCGCCTCCATGCATACCCAACGAAAACCGTGCACGATCGTCGTAGGGTCGCCATTTATGGCGACCGTCAAAACGTTATTTCATCGTTGGCACCTGCAATTTTTCCCCTGCATGAGTCGCTTTGCGCAGCGTGGCAACATCGCTCGCTTTCACCTCGGCAGCCTGGTTGCCCCATGAGTTCCGCACATAGTTGAGCACATCAGCCATCTCCTGATCGTTTAATTTCCATGAAAACGCAGGCATCCCGGCTGCCGTTGGGCGTCCTTCGGTATAGGGTGCGCGGGCGCCGTCCAATAGTGCGTGGATCATATTGGTAGGATCGTTCTGCATCGCGGTATTACCGGCAAAAGCGGGTACCATCCCCTTAATACCTTCACCCGACAAGCCGTGGCAGGCTGAACAATCCACTTCGTAACGCAGCGCGGCCTGATCGTGCCTCGCCTTGTCCATCACAAACGCGGTGGGTTGGACGGTCGGGGAAGCGGGCAGACTGCGCAGATAGGTGGCAATCGCTTTCAGATCTTGATCGTTGAAATACTGTGTTGAGTGTTCAACCGCTTCCGCCATGGGACCGGCAGCAACGCTCTCGCCATTGGAGCCGGTTTTCAGGTAATCGGCGATCTGTTCGTCGCTCCATTTACCAATGCCCGCATGGGGGTTGGATGAGATATCCGGCGCATACCAGGTGCCGAGGTTGCCGCCTTGCAGATACTGGCTGCTGATCTCGCCACCCAGTGCATTGCGCGCGGTATGGCAAACGCTGCAGTGCGCGGGGCCGTCAACGATATACTTGCCGCGATTCCACTCATCGTTTTGCGCCGTTTGCGGTTTGAAGGCGCGGTTATCGAAGAACAGCAGGTTCCAGCCCGCCATCGCCAGTCGAATATTGTACGGGAAGTGCATGTCCGCATTTTCGTCGATGGCGTTCTTCACCGGTTTCTGCGCGGAGAAATAGGCCCAGAGATCGTGCATGTCGGCATCGCTCATCTGGGTATAGGCGGTGTAGGGCATCGCCGGATAAAGGAAACCGTGCTCGCCGCGTCCCTGACGGACTGCATTGAAGAAGTCGCGCTCGGTTATATTACCGATGCCGGTTTCGCGATCAGGAGAAATGTTGGAGGTTTGCAGAGCGCCAAACGGGGTATCGATTTTGTAGCCGCCGGAGAAGTCCGCGTTATGGCACGCGGCGCAATCCGCCAGTCGCATCACATACTCACCGCGTTTGATCGCGTCGGTATCACTGCTGTGAAAATCGGCCAGTTTAACCCGGTCATCCGCCACATTTGAACGTGAGCTGTCCATGACCACCCACATTCTGCCAGTCACGCCGATGGCTGCCACCACCGCTAACGCAGCGAGGGTATAAGTGATCTTTTTTGCCTTCGCCATAATTATGCTCCCACCAGCGGTGCCGGATTGTGAATGTACTTCTGGTGGATGGCTTGCGCGGCACGTACTGCCAGCGCGCCAACCGTGACCGTTGGGTTATAGCCGCCGTTGTTGGGGAATGCCGACGCCCCAACCACAAACAGGTTGTGCGCATCCCAGCTTTGCAGATACGGGTTGAGTGCCGAAGTACTGCGGTCGGCCCCCATCACCGCACCGCCAATGGTGTGCGAGCTGTGCTGCATATAGGGGTTCCAGTTCTTCTCCGCCTGGTTGTCGACCACCAAATGCTGGCCGCCCACCTCTTTCATGATGTCGATGGCGCGATCGGTAACGAATTTCGCCATGCGCTGATCATTCTGATTCCAGTCAAACGTCAGGCGCAGCAGGGGCTGGCCGTGGCGATCTTTATAGTTGGGATCGAGGTCAAGGTAAGCTTCACGCATTGGCATCGACGTGCCCTGGCAGAAGATGGTCCCGGCGGTTTGGTAATCACGGGCATAACCGGCTTTCCACTCGCTGCCCCAACGCTTGGTGCCGGGACGCAGGCCGTTCATGTTCTGAATCGGACGACCATTGGTGGAGAAGCCCATAATGCCCGCGCCGCCGATGAAATCGAGGTCGCTGTGATCGAAGTTATCCCCGTTGAAGTCATCGATCTGCACCGCCAACGCGCCGCCGCCGATAAACGGATTCATGTATTCGTTATCGAAGAAACCGGTGACGCTGGAACAGGTTTGATAGTTGTAGTTACGACCAATGGTGCCACGGCCAGTCAGCGGGTCGTATTGCTCACCCACGCCCGAAAGCAGCATCAGGCGCACGTTGTCCATCTGGTAAGCGGTGAAGCACACAACATCAGCAGGCTGAAAACCTTCAACGCCATCCTGAGTGACAAACTTCACGCCTGTCACCGTTTTGCCATCTTCGTGTTTCACCGCGTGCAGCACTTCTGTTTCTGTCAGCAGCGTAAAGTTTGGGCGGCGCATCAGTACCGGTAAAATGCAGGCCTGTGGTGACGATTTAGAGAAGTTGCCGCAGCCGTGAAAATCGCAGAATCCGCAGTAGGTGCAAGGTCCCATGCTGACGCCCAGCGGATTGACGTACGCCTGCGACAGATTACCCGCTGGCACCGTAAAGGGGTTGTAGCCCATACGCTCGGTGGTTTGACGATACTTGCTCATCCAGTGCGTATCTTTCAGCGGCGGGGTGGGGTAGTCACGTTGACGTTCGCCTTCGAACACGTTGCCACCCGCGCGTTTCTCGCCTTTAAGGTTGCCTGCGTAGCCAGAGGTGCCAGCAATACGCTCAAAACGATCGTAGTACGGCTCCATCTCGTCATAGGTCACACCCCAGTCTTGCAGTTGCAAGCCCGCCATTTTCTTCGCGCCGTAGCGTTCACGCGTCTGGGTTGCGACCTCAAAATCCTAGGGGGG
>NZ_BBOC01000114.1:0-12955 GCF_001485335.1 Type-D symbiont of Plautia stali
CCCCGTGAAGGTCAGCCCGAAGAGCAAAGCGTCCGCCGCAGGGATGCGGCGGCCGATCTGCATGGATGCGTGATTCCTTTGCGATCGGGCTGACCTTTATGGGGCTATGCACGAGATTCACAGCAACCCCAGCAAAAAGTGCGCATAAATGCGCACCCTACTAACGGCGCTATTTATCGCACCCCCAGGTTTATTCCCCCGGTAATTCCAGCTTGCTGTAGCCCAGCCCGTTCATCTTACGCACCTTGATTTGCACCGGAATGCGCTCTTTCATGGCCTCAACGTGGCTGATCACTCCGATAGTCTTACCGCTGGCGTTGAGCGCGTCCAGGGCATCCAGTGCGGTATCAAGGGTTTCGGCATCAAGGGTGCCGAAGCCTTCATCGAGGAACAGGGATTCGATGCGCGTCTTATGGCTGACAAGATCGGACAAGGCCAGCGCCAGTGCCAGACTCACCAGGAAGCTTTCGCCACCTGACAACGTGCGCGTGTCGCGGGTGGCATCGGCTTGCCAGGTATCGACGACTTCCAGCTCCAGCTCTTCACTGGCGCGCCGTTGCAGCAGGTAACGGCCGTGTAAACGGTCCAGTTGGCGGTTCGCCAACCACACCAGATGATCCAGCGTTAATCCCTGGGCGAAGCGGCGGAATTTGTCGCCCTTGGCTGAACCGATTAAATCATTCAGCCGCCCAAGCTGCGCCAGTGACACCTCATCATCTGCAATTTGTGTCAGCAAGGATTGCTGCTGCTGACGCTGTTGTGCATCGCTGTGAAGCTGCTGCTGCGCCTCACCCTGCTGGCGGGCATTCTCGCGCAGTGTCTGGCGCAGAGAGGCTAACTGTTCAACCAGCCCGGCGGCAACGTCATCACTCAAGGTGGCAGGACGTTGCTGCTGATGGGCGGCAACACGCTGTGCCAGCTGCTGGCGCAATGTCTGCTGCTGTTGGCGCTGTTGCTCCAGCGTTTGCAGACGTTGGCGTAACTGCAGGAACGCCTGTTCATCCAGCAGCGCAGCACGTAGGGCTGCTTCGTCACTAAAATCACTCTGCTGCAACGCGGTGAGGAACGCGGTTTCCGCCGTCTGCACCCGCGTCAGCATGCTCTGCTGTTGGCTGTCTATCTGCTCGCACTGTCCGTTGAGACTGTGTAAAAGGCTTTGCGCCTGCTGCCACTGTTGCAGGTGCTGCGCCAGATTCTGTTCGCTTTGCTGTAGCGCGGCATGCTGCTGCTGACGGGCATCTGCAACCAAACGATCGCCAAACAGCCGATGGCGCTGTTGCTGCTGCTCGTTTTGCTGTTGTTGCAGGGTATGAAGAGTCTGCTGCAATGCATCCAGCTGTTGTTGCTCACGCAACGAATTTTGTTGCAGGTTACCCTGCTCGCTCTCCGCTTTGGCTAATTGCGGTTGCAACTCGCTGAGTAATCTTTCGCTCTGCTGCCAGGCTTGCCAGCGCTGTTGTAGCGCTTCCAGCCATGAAGTCCGCACATCACGCGCGGGTAGTGCAAGCTGATGTGCGGCCAGCTGATTTTCCAGCTGCTGTGCCAATTGCTGTGAGGCGCTGCGTTCTTGCCCCTCACGCTGATTGAGCTCTTCAAGCGTTTGCTGCGCGCTTTGCAACCGTTGTTGTGCCAGCTGCTGGGCATTCTGCTGATGTTGCAGCTGCTGTTGCTGAAGCAGATGAGCCTCTTTTGCCTGTTGCAGTGCCAGCGCCGCCTGTTCCCGTAGCTGGAGTTGCTGCTGCTGCGAGTTCTCCTGTGTGTCTTGCTGCTGCTGCCAGGCAGTGAAATCACCCTGCTGCTCCAGCGTGAAGGTAAGTGCCAGCTCACCGCTCAAACGCTGCCACTGCTGGTTGGCGGTGGCAACTTGCTGGTCGAACTCATCGACCTCCTGCTGCAAAACCTGCTGCTGCTGTAATGACAGTTTCTGCTGCTCGCCTTTGGCGGTGCCGTCCTCTCTGAGTTTGGCGACCAATGCTTCCTGTGCTGCCAGTCGCTGCTGGTTTTCACCGGGCTGCAGTTGCTGATATTGCGCGATGGCCGGATGCTGACAGGAGCCACACAACGGGCAGGGCTGGTCGGGTTGCAGTTTGGCGCGTTCGTCGGCTAACTGCGCGATAGTGCGCTCAAGTTCGCAAATCTTGCGGATATCGAGCAGCGTTTGATTTTCACGCTTGTAGTCGTCACGCAGCGCCTGTAAAGCCGATTCCTGCTGCTGATGCTGCTGTTGCAACTGCGTCAGTTTCTGGTGTCGCTGTTGACGCTGCGGTTGCAGGGATTGCCAGCGTGCCGCCAGCAGGCTGAGTTGCTGGCGGGCAGGGCGCTGCTGTTGATGCAGAGCCAGGGCTTCACGCAGTTGGCTACTCGCGGCCTCGGCTTCCAGTGAAGTGAGTGCCTGCTCCGCTTGTTGGCGTTGCTGGCTGGCTTGTGCTTCAGCCTGCTGCAAGGGTTGCAGCGCCTGCGCATGTTCGGTAATTGCCTGTTGTTGCTGCGTGACCTGCGTGTGCTGCTGTTTCTGCTGGGCAGTAAGCTGTGCCAGCGACTGCTCACGCTCTTCAAGGCGTGCGATATCCGCCTGCCAACGCGTCAGTTCCGCTCCCCAGCTGGCCACCGCCGCTTCGCGTTCTCGAAAATCCTGCTGCTGCGCGAATTGCTGTTGTAAGCGTTCACTCACTTGTTGATGCTGGCTCACCGCGGCCTGACTCTGTTGTACCACCTGCTGTTGCTGGGTGTGCAGGCGTTGTTGATCGGCAATTTGCCGCGCACCGCTGGCAAGCTGTTGATCAAGCGGGATAACCTGTTCGGTCAGCAAGGTTTCCAACTGCTGCTGGTCGGAAACGGCCTGCTCACGTGCCTGCTGCGCCGCCTGATACTGTGTTTCACCCTGCTGCAGCGCCGCCTGAGCCTGGTGCTGTTGGGCATGTAACTGCTGAGCCTGCTGCGTCAACGCTTGTTGATCACGTTGCAGCAGCTCGCGCTGCTGAAGCTTATCGCGCAGTTTTTCTGCCGGCTCGGCGCGTGACAAGCGTTGGCGATCCCCTTCGGCCTGCTGCCATGCATGTTCAGCGCTCTGTCCTGCCTGCTCGGCTTGCTGCTGCTCTTGCGTTAGCTGCTGAGATTGCGTTAACCACTGCTGCTGCTGTTGCGCTTGCTCCAGCTGTTCGCTGAGGGTTTTCTCCTCATTGGCTAACGTGTGTAACTGTTGGCTGAGTTCATCGCGACGGGCTTCATCCAGCAGCAGCATACCGCCCGCGCGGGCGCGTAGCGTATCTAACTCGCTGCGGGCGCTGCGCCAGCGCTCGTAAATCTGCATCGAGATTTGCCCGTAAATCTCGGTGCCGGTGAGTTCTTCCAGCAGCTCGGCGCGTTCTCCCGGTTTGGCATTCAGGAAGGCGGCAAACTGCCCTTGCGACAGCATCATCGAACGGGTAAAGCGCGCGAAATCCAGCCCGGAGAGGGTTTCAATCGCTTTGAGTTTGTCACCGACTTTATCGGCAACAATTTGGTTATCAGCCACGCGGGCCAGTTCGACACGCGGCGCCTGCAATTTGCCATCGGCCAGGCCACGTGCGCGGTTTTGGCTCCAGAACGCGCGCCAGGCTTCACCTTTGATTTCAAACTCCACTTCAGCCAGGCACTCTGCGGTATCACGGGTGATCAGTTCATTTTGCGTCTGCGATAGCACGCCGAGGCGTGGCGTCTGGTGATACAACGCCAGACAAATCGCATCCAGCAGCGTGGTTTTTCCTGCGCCGGTGGCGCCGGTAATGGCAAACAAACCGTTACTGGCAAAGGGCTCGCGGCGGAAATCAATAAACCACTCACCGCGCAGCGCATTGAGATTCTTAAAGCGTAACGTCAGAATTTTCATGCGGACGGGTTCTCCAGCGCGGCGAGGGTGGTGCGAAACAGTTGGGTGAGTTGATCGGCTTGTTCGGCATCCAGCTGATCTTCCTGCGCCAGACGGCGGGCAAACACCTCTTCCACTTTCAGCTCGCTCAGGGTTTCGTTGTCCATGCGTGCCAGGCTGCGCTGGCGCTGCTCACGGCTACGTCGTACCAGCAGCACTTCCACGGGCAGCGCTTCGGTGAGCTGTTCGACGCGACGCTGCAGGTCACTAAGATACTCTTGCGTGGTGATTTCAATATCCAGCCAGACCGGTTTTTCGCCGTCTCCCTCGCTGAATTGCGTCAGCTGTAACTCAATTTCCGCCATCGATCCTTTGAGCATCTGCATCGGCTGGAATAGCGGAATGGTGAGCGGTGTGACGGCGTCTAACTGGCGGCTGAAATCGAGCAGGAACACACTTTTATCGCGGCCCAGTTCATCAAAACTGAGTGGGATTGGCGAACCGCTGTAGCGGATATGTTCGCTATCGGCGATACGTTGCGCCCGATGGATATGGCCAAGCGCGATGTAATCGGCAGGCGGAAAAGCCTGCGCCGGGAAGGCATCCAGCGTGCCGATATAGATATCGCGTACCGAGTCGCTTTTGGTGACCCCCACCGTGGTGAGGTGCCCGGTGGCGATGATCGGCAGTGGCTGATCGCCACGCTGCGTGAGGGCTGCCGCGTAACACTGCTGGTAGTGCTGCTCTATCGCCTCCAGCAATGAGATTTGCTTTTCACGGCCTGATTGCCCGGCCTGACTACGCAGAATATCCCGTGGACGAAGATAAGGGATGGCGCACAGTAGCGCGCCCGGCGTGCCATCACGCTGATGCAGCGTCAGCACCTGCTGCTCGCCTTGTGGCGTGGCGCTGGTGATCACGCGGGTATTCAGGCAGGCAAGGAGTTCACGCGATTCATTGAGGGTGGCAACGGAATCATGGTTTCCTGCCAACACCACCAACTGACACCCAGTGGGCTGCAATGCCACCACAAAGCGGTTAAACATTTCACGCGCATAACTGGGTGGCGAACCGGTATCAAACAGGTCTCCGGCGACGATCAGTGCATCGACTTGATGCTGCTGGATCTGCTCCAGTAGCCAGTCAAGGAATGCCTGATGTTCAACCGCGCGGCTTTTACTGTAAAAGAACTGACCGAGATGCCAATCCGCCGTGTGTATGATGCGCATGAAAACTCCGTGCTTAGTTAAGCGAGCGAGAAGTATAACCTCTTCAGATCGCAAAGAAAAAAAAGCGCTAATCGTTGTCACATTTCTGTTTTTTAACTATTTATCATAGGTCGGGTTTTTCATAAAAGTGTCATAAAACTGACGCATAATGACGCCGCAAATCCCCGTGACAAGCCGTCACAACAGCAGGAGTTATAATGGCTAAGCGCATTTTGGTTGTGGAAGACGAAGCTCCCATCCGTGAAATGTTATGTTTCGTGCTGGAACAGAATGATTACCAGCCTATTGAGGCCGAAGACTACGACAGCGCGATTGGTAAGCTGATCGAGCCGTGGCCTGATTTGATTCTGCTGGACTGGATGTTGCCGGGTGGCAGCGGTATTCAGTTTATTAAACATTTGAAACGTGAAGCGATGACGCGCGATATCCCGGTGATGATGCTGACGGCGCGTGGAGAAGAAGAGGATCGCGTACGCGGTCTGGAAGTGGGCGCGGATGACTACATCACCAAGCCTTTCTCACCGAAAGAGCTGATGGCGCGTATCAAGGCGGTGATGCGTCGTATCTCCCCGATGGCAGTGGAAGAGGTGATTGAGATGCAGGGCTTGAGCCTGGATCCCTCCTCACACCGTGTGATGGCCGAGAGCACCCCGCTGGAAATGGGCCCAACGGAATATAAATTACTGCACTTCTTTATGACGCATCCAGAGCGTGTATACAGCCGTGAGCAGCTGTTAAACCACGTTTGGGGCACCAACGTGTACGTCGAAGATCGTACGGTTGATGTGCATATCCGTCGTTTACGTAAAGCTTTGGAAGTTTCTGGTCACGATCGCATGGTTCAAACCGTACGCGGAACAGGGTATCGTTTCTCTGCCCGCTACTAAACGGAGTCTTTTACCGTGCTGGAACGACTCTCCTGGAAGAGATTAATGACCGAGCTGGCGCTGGTCTGCTTGCCTGCGCTGGTGCTGGGTCTGTTGTTCGGTTATCTGCCCTGGCTGCTGCTGATTGCCGTATCCAGCGTGCTGTTTTGGCACTTCAGAAACCTGATGCGTCTGTCGCACTGGTTGTGGGTTGATCGCTCCATGACGCCGCCTTCCGGGCGCGGCAGTTGGGAGCCGCTGTTTTACGGTCTGTACCAGATGCAACTGCGTAACCGACGTCGCCGTCGTGAACTCGGTAATCTGATTAAGCGTTTTCGCAGCGGTGCGGAATCGCTCCCCGATGCGGTGGTGTTGACCACCGAAGAGGGCACGATTTTCTGGTGTAACGGACTGGCTCAACAGCATTTGGGCTTGCGCTGGCCGGAGGATAACGGTCAGAACATCCTCAATTTGCTGCGCTATCCTGAGTTTTCTCGCTATATCCGTCAGCGCGATTTTAATAAGCCACTGACGCTGGTGCTCAACAACCAGCATCATATGGAATTCCGCGTGATGCCCTACAGTGAAGGGCAGTGGCTGATGGTGGCGCGTGATGTGACCCAGATGCACCAGTTGGAAGGCGCACGGCGTAACTTCTTCGCTAACGTCAGCCACGAACTGCGCACCCCGTTAACGGTGCTGCAGGGGTATCTGGAGATGATGGACGATGCGACGATGAACGAGCGCACGCGTGGCAAAGCATTGCACACCATGCAGGAACAGACGCGTCGTATGGATAGCCTGGTGAAACAATTACTGACGCTGTCGCGTATCGAAGCGGCACCGGCCATCGATTTGAAAGAAACGGTGGATGTGCCAGGTATGCTGCTGTTGTTGCAGCGTGAGGCAGAAACCCTGAGCCAGGGCCGTCACAGTATCCATTTTCACACCGATCCGCATCTCAAAGTGTTTGGTAATGATGAGCAACTGCGTAGTGCCATTTCTAATCTGGTCTACAACGCGGTGAATCACACGCCAGATGGCACGCGTCTCGATATCAGCTGGCTGCGCACGAAAGAGGGCGCGCAGTTTAAGGTCTGTGATAACGGGCCGGGGATCAGTGAAGAGCATTTGCCACGCCTGACAGAGCGCTTCTATCGGGTGGATAAAGCCCGCTCACGCGCCACAGGCGGTAGTGGGCTGGGGCTGGCGATCGTGAAACATGCGTTAAGCCATCACAATGCGCGGCTGGAGATCACCAGTATCCCGCATCAGGAAACCTGTTTTAGTTTTCTTCTGCCGCCACGGTTGATTGTGGCAAAGGGAATCCGCGAGAATGTGGCGCAGTAAACGCCACCGGATAACCTGATGAAATCGCTGTTGCTGTTCACTTTGCTGTTGTGCTCTGCGCTGGCGCAGGGCCAACAAACCATGCTCACCGGCAATTTGAGCAGCGTGGGTTCTGATACCCTCGGCTATCTGATGACGCTGTGGGGCGAGGATTTTAGCCGTCAGTCACCTGGCGTTAACGTTCAGGTACAGGCGGCGGGCTCCTCCACCGCACCCACCGCGCTGGCGGCGGGCGCCGCTCAGTTGGGTGCCATGAGCCGCCCAATGCAGATTGATGAGCGCCAACTGTTCACCACACGCTATGGTTATCCCCCATTGGCTGTCCCCGTTGCCATGGATGCGCTGGTGGTGGTGGTGAATCAGGACAACCCACTGCCCGATATCGATCAGCCGCAACTCGATGCACTCTTCTCCGTCACCCGCTTATGTGGCGCGCACAGCGTACCGCAGCGCTGGGGCGATCTCGGATTGAATCAGGATGGCTGGGCAAAACGCAGCATTCAGCGCTTTGGTCGTAACTCAGCCTCGGGCACCTGGGGATTCTTTAAACAACAGGCGCTGTGTAAAGGCGATTTTCGCGCTGACGTCGCGGAATTTCCGGGTTCGGCTGCCGTGGTGCAAGCGGTGGCGAGCACCCCCAACAGCATTGGCTATGCCAGCTTCGGTTTCCATCTGAGCGGCGTAAAAATGGTGCCGATCAAGACGGCCAGCGGCGCGAGCGTGATGCCCGATGCCGAATCTATTCGTAGCGGCCACTATCCGTGGTCTCGTCCTCTCTACATTTATGTGAATAAAGCGCCAGGCAAACCCTTGCCACCCTTGGTCAGTGCTTTCCTGCATCAGGTGTTATCGCCAGCAGGGCAACGACGCGTCACTGAAGCGGGCTACCTGCCGCTTTCAGAAAGCCAAATGGCGCAGGCACGCGCCGCCATCGAAGGAAATTGAAGCAGTAGTCGCCGATCATGAATTATATTCACGTCAGCTGAATTTTCTTCCATTGCCCTTCGGGGCATAGCGTGTCACTCTCATGGACATGTAGCCGTCCAGATGGCTAAGAATAACCACGCGAAATTATACCCTGACGCAATTATGCGTTTAGCCAGGAGTGCATATGTCACATCATCATCCGTTCCGTGCCGATACCGTCGGCAGTTTTCTCCGTCCCGCGGCCATCAAGCAGGCGCGCGTGCAGTTTTCCAACGGTGAGATCTCCGCGGAGCAGCTGCGTCAGGTGGAAGACACTGAGATCCGTCATGTGGTTGAACAGCAACGTGCCAACGGTTTGCAGGTGGTGACAGACGGTGAATTCCGTCGCGCGTGGTGGCACTTCGACTTCTTTGGCGATCTGCAGGGCGTTGAGCTGTTTGAAGCCGAGCAGGGCATTCAATTTAATGGCGTGCAGACCAAAGCGCACGGCGTCAAAGTCACTGGCAAAGTGGGTTTCAATCCCAACCACCCGATGCTGGAACACTTCCGTTTTCTGAAGAGCATTGCCGGTGATGCGGTAGCGAAAATGACCATTCCAAGCCCAAGCGTGCTGCACTTTCGCGGTGGGCGTAAGGTGATTGATGCCACCGTCTATCCTGATTTAAAAGAGTACTTCGCTGATTTGGCACAGACCTATAAAGATGCGATCAGTGCGTTTTACGCCGAAGGCTGTCGCTTCCTGCAACTGGATGACACCGTGTGGGCCTATCTCTGCTCGACGGATCAGCAGCAGCAGATCCGTGAACGCGGTGAAGATTCGCAAGAGTTGGCACGTATCTACGCCGGGGTGCTGAATAAAGCGCTGGAAGATAAACCTGCCGATTTGACCATTGGCTTGCATGTCTGTCGCGGTAACTTCCGCTCAACCTGGATTTCCGAAGGCGGCTACGAGCCAGTGGCCGAGATTCTGTTTGGTCAGGTCAATATCGATGCGTACTTCCTCGAATATGACAACGAGCGCTCAGGCGGTTTTGAGCCGTTGCGCTTTATTAAGCCGGGTCATCAGCAAGTGGTACTGGGTTTAATCACCACCAAAAACGGTGAGCTGGAAGATCCTGCTCAGGTGAAAGCCCGTCTGCAAGAAGCATCGCAGTTCGTGAGCCTTGACCAGATCTGCCTGAGCCCACAGTGTGGCTTTGCGTCGACCGAAGAGGGCAACAGCCTGAGCGAAGCGCAGCAGTGGCAGAAGATTCGTCTGGTGGTCGATATCGCTAAACAAGTGTGGTGATGCTGTAAACTTGTGCAAACAGGCGCGTAAATCGCGCCTTTTGTGCATCCATAAGCCAATTTTTGCAAGGAGATCTCCCGCGATGCGGAAACTTTAAGCAAATCATCTGAGGTGTTTTACGCCTATTCCCCGCTGATTAACTGCTTTGTGTCACTTTGTTGCTATATCCTTCTGGTTTTCCGATCCCGTATTGCCTTTCTTCGCTATAAACGTTTTAATTTGCGCCGTTGTCGATTTATCCCTCTGTGAACAGAAGAAAAGTAGTTTAAATCACCTGCGCTTTAACGATTAGGCCCGCATAACACACTGATTCCATCAGTTAAGCCCTTGTTTACGCGTATCCAGAGGACAACACGAACTCAACTTCCACCGCAACATCAGCTACAGGCAGTACAGAAGTTTATGACACATCGTTTAACCTCCAAGGATATCCTGGCGCTGGGCTTCATGACGTTTGCCCTGTTCGTTGGCGCAGGAAACATTATCTTTCCACCGATGGTGGGGATTCAGTCTGGCGAACACGTCTGGGTTGCCGCTTTTGGCTTTCTGATCACGGCTGTTGGCTTGCCGGTGATGACCGTTATCGCCCTGGCACGTGTTGGCGGCGGCATTGATGCCCTGAGCTCACCGATTGGCAAGGCGGCAGGTCTGCTGTTAGCCACCGTTTGCTATCTGGCCGTGGGCCCGCTGTTCGCCACCCCGCGTACTGCGACCGTCTCCTTCGAAGTCGGGATTGCGCCATTGACTGGTGATGGCGCGCTGCCGTTGTTCATTTACAGCCTGATTTACTTTGCGCTGGTGATTGGTATCTCCCTGTACCCAGGCAAATTGCTCGACACCGTCGGTCATTTCCTCGCACCACTGAAAATCGTTGCGCTCACTATTCTGGGCGTGGCTGCACTGCTGTGGCCTGCGGGCGGTATTGCACCTGCGACAGCTGATTACCAGCGTGCTGCGTTCTCCAGCGGTTTCGTCAATGGTTACTTGACCATGGATACGCTGGGCGCCCTGGTGTTCGGTATCGTGATTGTCAATGCCGCGCGTTCTCGCGGTGTGGAAGATGCCAAATTGCTGACGCGATACACCATGCTGGCGGGCGTGATCGCCGGTGTCGGCCTGACGCTGGTTTACCTCAGCCTGTTTAAACTGGGTTCCGGTAGTGCGGGCCTGGTCGATCAGAATGCGAACGGTGCGGCGATTCTGCACGCCTATGTGCAACAGACCTTCGGCGGTATGGGGAGTTTCTTCCTGGCGGCGCTGATTTTCGTGGCCTGTATGGTGACGGCAGTTGGCCTGACCTGCGCCTGTGCCGAATTCTTTGCGCAATACCTGCCATTGTCGTATAAGACGCTGGTGTTTATTTTGGGTCTGTTCTCCATGGTGGTGTCGAACCTCGGCCTGAGCCATTTGATTCAGATTTCCATTCCGGTGCTGACGGCCATTTATCCGCCGTGCATCGTGCTGGTGGTGTTGAGCTTCACCCTGAGGTGGTGGAACAAAAGCACGCGTATCATTGCGCCAACCATGCTGGTGAGCCTGCTGTTTGGTATCGTTGATGCGATTAAAACCACTAACTTTAAAGATGTACTGCCGCTGTTTAGTCAGCATCTGCCGCTGGCAGATCAGGGACTTTCCTGGTTGCCGCCATCGCTGGTGATGCTGGTGATTGCTGCGGTGGTGGATCGCGCAAAAGGACGCGAACAGGTCGCTGTTCATCAGTAAGCAACATTGCTGTTAATTTCAACCACGGGCTTGCCCGTGGTTTTTCATTTTCAAGGTACAGGCGGTTATGCAAGAAACCAACAAGCTCAAACGCGGACTGAGCACGCGCCACATCCGGTTTATGGCACTGGGATCGGCGATTGGCACCGGGCTGTTTTACGGCTCGGCGGATGCGATCAAGATGGCAGGACCCAGCGTGCTGCTGGCCTACATTATCGGCGGTGCCGTGGCGTATATCATCATGCGTGCGCTGGGTGAGATGTCAGTGAATAACCCGCAGGCCAGCTCCTTTTCGCGTTATGCGCAGGATTATCTCGGCCCATTGGCGGGATACATCACGGGCTGGACCTACTGTTTTGAAATCCTGATTGTGGCGATTGCCGACGTCACGGCGTTCGGCATCTATATGGGCGTGTGGTTCCCGGAAGTGCCGCACTGGATCTGGGTACTCAGCGTGGTGTTGATCATCGGCGGTATTAATCTGATGAGCGTGAAGGTGTTTGGCGAAGTGGAGTTTTGGTTCTCTTTCTTCAAAGTCGCCACCATCATCATCATGATTCTCGCCGGTTTCGGCATTATTTTCTGGGGCATCGGCAACGGCGGTCAGCCAACCGGCATTCACAATCTGTGGACCAACGGCGGTTTCTTCGCGCACGGTATCATCGGTATGCTGCTGTCACTGCAGATGGTGATGTTCGCTTACGGTGGGATTGAGATTATCGGGATCACCGCCGGTGAAGCGGAAGAACCTGCGAAGTCGATTCCTCGTGCCATCAACTCTGTACCACTGCGTATTCTGGTGTTCTACGTGGGTACGTTGTTCGTCATTATGTCGATCTATCCCTGGAATCAAGTCGGTACGCAGGGCAGCCCGTTTGTGCTGACCTTCCAGCATCTCGGCATTGCGGCGGCGGCATCCATTCTTAACTTTGTGGTGATCACCGCGTCCCTGTCGGCGATTAACAGCGATGTGTTTGGTGTCGGACGTATGCTGCACGGTATGGCGCAGCAGGGCCATGCGCCAAAAGTCTTCACTAATACCAGCGAGCGCGGTGCGCCGTGGGTGACAGTGGTAGTGATGATGGTGGCGTTGCTGATGGCGGTTTATCTCAACTATCTGATGCCAGAAAAAGTGTTCCTGGTGATCGCTTCGCTGGCGACCTTTGCCACGGTGTGGGTGTGGATCATGATTCTGCTGTCGCAGATTGCGTTCCGCCGCAAAATTGGTGCGCAGGAAGCCGGTAAGCTGCAGTTTGCCCTGCCAGGTGGCAGCGCAACAGCGTGGATCGGCGTGGCGTTCCTGGTGTTTATCATCGCGCTGATTGGCTATTTCCCGGATACACGTGTGTCACTGTACGCGGGCTTTGGCTGGATTGTGTTGCTGTTGCTGGCGTGGCCACTGGTGAAGAAGCGCCGGGGTTGAAATTGACGGGTGTGTATCACGACGCACCTGTCTGCAGGTCGCCATAAGTGGCGTAATGCTCGTTAGTTAAGCGATTGGCGATAACGCCGTCTGGGGCCGCACCGGGGCTGGCGGTCCTCGCGCCGCTACGCGGTGCCTTCACTTCACTCGTCTGCCTTACGGACCGGTGCCGATGGAACATCCATGTTCCAGCGCCACCTTTCGCCCGCGTCCTGCGGGCTCTCCTGGCATACTCGCTCAGCTCAGCGCTGCGGAATGCCAGCCCCGGTGCGGCCCCAGCCAGCTCATGAGCTTCAGTGCGTG
>NZ_BBOC01000115.1:0-12733 GCF_001485335.1 Type-D symbiont of Plautia stali
TCAGCACCGGTCCGTTAAGGCAGACGAGTGAAGTGAAGGCACCGCGTAGCGGCGCGAGGACCGCCAGCCCCGGTGCGACCCCAGACGGCGTTATCGTCAGTCGCTTAACTGACGAGTAATTTGCCATAATTGGCGGCCCGACAAGCAAGGATACGGATTTCTGGGGTGTGCATTTATGCGCACTAGCAGAAAGCCAGTCAGTTAATCCCCCAACTTCCGCCCACCTTGTGAGATTTTCTCACACCTCATCTATCTCAAATTTACATCTTGAAACACAGCCCACTAAAAGATAATAATTATCACTCTAATATCGAATCTTATTCTCACAATTGCGGTGGTGATTTTACATGTGCTGCCATTTTGCCTGCTTTCAGTTAAAGGATTTCTGATGTCGCTTTTTACCCTCAATCGTGGCCGCGTGCTGTGTGCGCTGGCTTTAGCCCTGCCTGGAGCCACCTTCGCTGAAGAGTCCATCGTGGTAACGGCACAACCGCAAGAGAGCGCCAACTCACCGACACAAGGTTATCTCGCCACACGCAGTAGCGGCAGCAGCAAAACCGATCAGCCCTTAATCACCACGCCACAGTCGATTTCAGTGGTAACGCGACAGCAAATGGAAGACCAGGGTGCCCAGGATCTTAACCAGGCGCTCAACTACACCCCTGGCGTGTTTACCAACTTCGGTGGTGCGGCAACGCGTTACGACACTATCGCTTTACGCGGCTTCCACGGCGGCGATGTGGATAACACCTTCCTTGATGGCCTGCGCATCATGAGCGATGGCGGCAGCTTTAATATCCTGCAGGTCGATAACTGGTTCCTGGACCGCGTGGACGTGATTAAAGGCCCCTCCTCCGCGCTGTACGGCCAGACTGTACCGGGTGGATTGGTAAATCTGGTCAGCAAGCGCCCGCAGTTTGCCGAGGAGGGTCACTTCCGCCTGTCGACTGGCACCAATGCCACCAACAGCGCCGCGATTGATTACACCAACGCCATCAACGATCAGTGGGCATTTCGTCTGACCGGCATCACGCGCAACAGTGATACCCAATATGACCATACCCGCGAAGAAAAATACGCCATTTCACCGCAGCTGATGTGGCAGCCGAGTGAAGACACCAACCTGGTGCTGCGCGCCTATCTGCAAAAAGATCCTTCCGGTGGGTATCACGGTTCCGTACCTGCTGAAGGGACGCTTTATAGCCACAATGGCCGTAAACTGAGTGACAGCTTCTATGAAGGCGACAGTGCGCTGGATCAGTTCAAACGTAATGAACAGATCTACAGCTACGACTTCTCACACCGCTTTAATGAAGTGTGGTCGTTCTACTCCACCGCCAGCTATAGCCACTCGAATGTCGATCTCGATCAGGTGTATCAGATTGGTTGGGATGCCACCAACCCCGATTTGCTGACGCGTTACTATTCTGGCGAACGATCATCACTCAGCGCCTGGGCCAACGACAACCGCCTGCAGGCCGATTTTTCCACCGGTGCAGTGCAGCACCGTGTGATTTTAGGTGCGGAGTACCACCGATATAAGAACGATCTCAGCAACGCCAGCGGCTACGCCAGCTCACTGAATCCATGGACGGGCGAAGCTGTTGGCACCATGCCGGATTACAGCTGGACAGAATCGACCCGCCGCTACTATCAAACCGGGATTTATCTGCAGGATGAGTTACAGCTGGATCGCTGGCATTTGGATCTCTCTGGCCGCTATGATCGCATCGTGTCGAATAATGGCACCAGTCGCCGCCAGGATGACCATATCAGCGGTCGTGCTGCACTGCTGTACGCCTTCGACAGTGGCATCTCGCCTTATGTCAGCTGGAGTCAGGCGATCACTCCCGCCTCACTCACTGACCCGGATGGCAATCAGCTGAAACCCACCACCTCGGAACAGTATGAGGCCGGTGTGAAATACCAGCCGGTTGGCACGCGCGATATGTATTCGATTGCGCTGTATGACCTGACGCAGAATGATGTCGCCAACCGCAACGTCATCGACAGTACCTTCACCCCTTCTGGCAAAGTGCATTCGCAGGGTATCGAGCTGGAAGCGCGTAATCAGCTCACGCCACGCCTGAGTACTATCGCGGGTTACACGCTCAATCACCTGCGCTTCAAAGACTCGGTAGATGGCAACGAAGGTCATACTCCGTATGTCACCCCCAATAGCATGGCATCCTTCTGGGGACATTATCAGTTCGATTACGGCTTGAGTGCCGGTGCCGGTGTGCGTTACATCGGTAAGCAGTGGGCGGATAATGAAAACACCACCCGTTTGCCGTCAGTGACGCTGTTTGATGCCTCGGTGCGTGCCGATCTGGGTGCATGGAATTCGCAGCTGAAAGGGGCGTGGTTGCAGGTGAATGCCAATAACATGACCGATAAAAAGTATCTTACCGCCTGTTATGGCACCGGCTACTGTTATCGCGGTGCAGAGCGCACGGTGATGGCAACCGTGGGTTATGATTTTTGATGAGTCGGGAGGCCTTAAGGGCTCCCGCGCATAAAAAAACCGCACCCCATGAGGTGCGGTTTTCTTTAAATCAACGCGTGTTATCAGGCACGCACTTTGCGGTAAATCCACAACACCACGATGGCACCAATTACCGCCACCACGAAGCTGCCAAAGTTGAAACCGTCAACTTTACCGAAGCCAAACAGGGTACTGATCCAGCCGCCGACGACCGCACCGACGATACCCAACACCACTGTGATGATAAATCCGCCGCCATCTTTACCCGGCATGATCCACTTAGCGATAATCCCGGCAATCAAACCAAAAATAATCCATGAAAGAATACCCATTTACTGCTCCTTACGTTATGAATCAAGGTGTTCACTGCGATTAGTATAGCCTGGAATTTTCATTGTGCCGGGTGAGCGCAACGGTAAAATAATCGTTAGCACGCTAAAGCTTTTTTGGGCCAGGCCGATAACAAATCGGTAGCATTGGCACTCGTGATAATAACAATCGGATAAGTGGAGCAGGACGTGAAAGAAGCCGATAAAGAACAATACCTCAAACGAGGCACGCTGGCAGTATTGAACGTAATGAAGGACTTGCTACGTTACCAGACCCCGCTGATGGTGAGTTTTGCGCGCGGACAGTTTATTAGCCGCTTACTGGCTGCCGACGAAGACCAGGTGATCTTCGATCTTGGCAGCAATGCGCTGGATAATGATTTAGCCTTACAGGGTGGCGAATTAAATATCGCCGCCGAAACCCAGGGAGCCAAAGTGGAATTTGGCCTGGCGGGATTACAACGTGTCGAGTTCGAAGGCTTACCTGCTTTCTCCGCGCCACTACCGGAACTGGTTTGGCAAATTCAACGCCGTGAGTTCTTCCGCGTAAATGCCCCAATGGAACCGGTGTTTTATTGCCACAGTGAATGGCCGGATGGCAGCAAAGTGCGCTTCCGTTTGCAGGATCTGTCGCTGGGTGGCGCAGGTGTGCTGCTGGATGAAGCACTGCCAGAAGGCTTGAATCGCGGCGACACCTTTAAAAAACTACGCGTGGAACTGGGTGAATATGGCCATTTCGAGGTCACCGCGCAGCTGCTGCACATCGGTGAACGCAGCACCATCACTAGCAAAAATGAAACCCGCACCACACCCCGTTTGAGCTTCCGCTTTACTACCATTGAACCGGTGCAGGAGCGTCAGTTACAACAGGTTATCTTTGCGCTGGAGCGTCTGGCACGGGATAAGGCTAATCGTTTTCAGTGATGGGCACAGGTCGCTTAAGTGGCGTCATGCTTGCCAGTTAAGCGCCTTTCGGTCGCCATAAATGGCAACCCTACGACGATCGGGCGAGGTTTTCGTAGGGTGCACATTGATGCGGAATTGGGGGGCCTCGGAGTTTCAATGAGGCTGATAACGGCATCGCGCCACCGCATCCAGCCAACCGCGATAAGTTTCCTGCATCATGACCGCCCGTTCTGTTCGCGGTTCAATCACCGAACCTCCTTGCAATGCCTGCATTTCACTGCCCTGCTGCCACCAGCCTAACAAACGCCCGGCCAGTAAGGCTGCCCCCAGCGCTGAGACTTCGGCTGTGGGAACACGTTTCAGCGGACGCTGTAACACATCGGCCTGCAACTGCATCAGCCAACCGTTCTCGGTGGCGGTGCCGTCGACACACAGCGCCGGGAGCTGCACACCGCTGGCCTGCTCCATGGCGAAAAACACATCGGCAATCTGGAACGTGATGGATTCGAGCGCCACCCGCGCCAGCACTTCGGGCGTGGCGGCATCGGTCAGTCCACACACCATGCCACGCGCCTTTAAATCCCACCAGGGTGCGCCCAAGCCAGACAGCGCTGGCACAAAATAGATCCCCTGATTGTGCTCGCTGCGCTGTGCCATTGCCGTCAGCTCACGCGGATCGCTGATACCGAGCATACGCCCCAGCCACGCCGCCCCTGAACCGGTGTGAGTAATATTGCCCTCAAACGCATAGCGCAAGGTGCCATCATGCCATGCCACCGTGGTACTCAGGCCGTTTTCCGTCAGCAGTGGCGTGGCCATCGACATCATTAACGACGAACCCGTGCCGTAGGTGGCCTTCACCACTTCTTCACCGGCACTGCGCTGTGCCTGCAAAGCAGCGTGAGAATCGCCAATTCGCGACAAAATCGGCGTGCCGGGTTTCAGACCCGCAATATCATTAACCGTCACCACACCCTGCGCACTCGCGGAAGGCACAATCTGCGGCAGTGCCGCCCGTGGGATATGGAACAGCGCGAGCAGTTCATCATCCCAATCGCCGCTGTGCAGGTTATAAAGTTGGGTGCGCGCGGCGTTGGCATGGTCGGTGACAAAGGATTCACCACCGCTTAATTGCCAGCTCAACCAGCTGTCTACCGTGCCGATACACAGTTCACCGGCTTGTGCACGCGCCAGGCCATCGGGCAATGTCGCCAACATGCCGGTAAGTTTTCCTGCCGGGAACATCGGGTCGACCGCTAACCCGGTTAGACCGGTAATGCGCGGTGCTTTGCCCGCGACGCGCAGATCGCGGCAAAACGCTTCGGAGCGGCGATCTTGCCAACTCACCAGCGGTGTCAGCGGCTGCCCATCCGCACGCTGCCAAATCAGCACCGATTCGCGCTGGTTGCTGATGGCTACAGCCGCCACCTCCGCCCCGGCACACTGAGCCAGACAACTTTCAATCGCCTGTTTTACGGCATGCCAGATGGCTCGCGGATCTTGCTCCGCCAGACCCGGCTGCGGGTGCGCCAGCGTTAACGGCTGGCTGCCACGTGCCACTACCTGACCTGCACCATTCACCGCAATCGCTTTGGCGTTGGTGGTACCTTCATCAATTGCCAGTATTAACGGTCCCGCCATGTTTATGCTCCTGCCACCATGCCCACTGCGCTTTTCACTACGCTGGCGGCATCAATTCCGTGATGCGCCCGCGTCGAGGCGCGATCGCCCGCTATCGCATACTGCCCATCCGGGATGCCCAAACGCTGCAACGGAATACCACAGCCGCCTTCCGCCAGCACTTCGGCCACCAGGCTACCGACACCGCCGTTAACGTTATGCTCTTCTACGGTTATCACCGCGGAGTAATGATTTAGCAGCTCTCGCAGCCGTTGGGTATCACAAGGGCGAATCGATGGAATGGCGATCACACCTGCGTTGATGCCCTGCTCTTTAAGCTGCTCTGCAGCCTCAACAACCTCGTGTACCGTCGAACCCATCGCCACCAGCGCAATCTCTTTGCCTTCGCGCAGAACATCAATTTGTCCTGGACGGAACTGGTAGTTTTCATCGTGCAGTTGCGGCAGGTCTTTACCATCCAGACGGATATAGACCGGCCCAACGTGTGCCAGGGCGTATTCGATGATTTGCCGGCACTCTAGCGGACAGGACGGTGCATAAATTTCGATATTGCCAAAGCCGCGCATCACCGCAATGTCATCAATACTGTGGTGGGTGCTGGCCAGCGGACCATAACTGGCACCGGCATTCAGGCCAAACAGTTTGACGTTGGTGTTGTTGTAGCAAACATCGACCTTGACCTGCTCATTCGCACGGGAAATCAGGAAGGGTGCGGCGTTGCAGGTCACCGCCACTTTGCCACCAATCGCCAGGCCTGCCGCCGTGCCGACCAGGGTTTGCTCAGCGATGCCGACGTTGATCAGTCGATCGGGGAATGCCTTGATAAAAGGCGCAATTTTGGCGGTTGAGGTGGAATCTGCCACCACCGGGACTAAATCGACACCCCGATTCACCGCATCGATAAAGGCTTCCACCATCACCGTCGCCAGATGTTTTGCATTACTCATCTTTCAATTCCTCCAGTGCCAATGCGATCTCTTCCCCTTTAGGTACACGGTGATGCCACTCCGGCTTGCCTTGAATAAAGGAGATGCCAAAGCCCTTCTCGGTATGCGCCACAATCACCTGCGGCTTGCCATTGCGTGGCAGGCTCTCTATGGTTTCCACCACCGATGCCATATCGTTACCGTTGCATTCGGTGACCTCTAACCCAAAGGCACGCCATTTATCCGGTAGCGGATCGGTATTCATGATGTCGCGCGTATGGCCCGCCAGTTGCAGCTTGTTCTTGTCGTTGATGATCACCAGGTTATCGAGGCCGTAATGCGCTGCCACCAGTGCGGCTTCCCAGTTACTGCCCTCCGCCAACTCCCCGTCGCCCGTCACCACAAAAATACGGCGATTGCTGTTGTCCTTCTTCGCCGCCAGCGCAATGCCCACCGCAACCGGTAAGCCATGCCCGAGCGCGCCGGTGTTTAACTCCACGCCTGGCGTTTTCTGCCGTACCGGATGGCCAGGCAGATGTGAGTCAGAGTGCTGATACGTCGGCAGCCACTCGGTTGGGAAATAGCCCGCCTCAGCCAGCACGCAGTAATAGCCGCCCACCGCATGACCTTTCGACTGGATATAGATGTCGCGCTGCGGATCGTTAGTGCGATCCGGCGCGCAGTTGAGAATGCGGAAATAGAGTGCGGTGAGGATCTCTACCTGAGAGAGATCTGCCCCGGTGTGGCCGCCTGCCGGGCTACCCGCATTAAGCTGGATAATACGGCGGCGCACGGCACGCGCTTTCGCGGCCAGATCGGCTACTGAGTATTTGAAAGGATTCATAGACACCTCTGAATTTTCAAGCGTTATTGAATATATATTCAATCTGGATAAAAAAAGAGGGAGCAAGCAAGCGTGGCTCGCTCCCAACCGATTAACCTTTGGTATCAGCCTCCTCGATCAGCGCCTTTTGCGCCACCACGGCGGCCTTCTGCTGCATACGGCTCTGCATTTGGTCGATGATCACCGCCACAATGATCACGATGCCCTTGATTACCATCTGCCAGAATTCACTGACGCCCATCATGATCAACCCGTCGGCAAGGAACCCGATGACAAATGCCCCCACCAGCGTACCTAAGATGGTGCCGCGACCGCCTGCGAGTGAAGTGCCTCCCAGCACCACCGCAGCGATGGCGTTCATTTCAAACGAGCTGCCGTTAGCCGGATGGCTGGCCACCAGTTGTGAAGAGACCACGATGCCGGCAATGGCAGCGCAGAAACCGGAGATGGTGTAGACCCAGATTTTCACCGACTTCACTTTGACGCCCGAAAGTTCAGCCGCCCGCTCGTTGTCACCAATCGCATACACCTGGCGACCAAAAGGCAAACGCCGTGCGACATAAGCAATCACCAGCGCCAGCACCACCATCATCCAGATGGCCCACGGCAGGCCGAGAAAATAGCCCGCGCCAATTTTGTCAAAGCCGGTATTGCCAAGTAACGGATTGCCCTGCAAGCCCGGGAAAGTCTCGCCGCCAGAGGTCAGCATCGCCGCACCACGCAGGATGTACATGGTGCCCAGCGTGCAGATAAACGGTGCCACGTTGTATTTGGTGATAATCCAACCGTTGACCGCCCCAATCAGCCCACCAATCACTAACACCAGCGGCACAATCACCCAGACACTGGGGAAAATGGCGATGCCAAACATCGGCAGGACAATCCCTTTGGTGATCAGCCAACCGGCAATCATGCCGCACAGCCCGAGCGTCGCTCCTATCGAAAGATCAATCCCGGCAGTGATGATGACAAAAGTGATACCCAGTGCCAGAAAGGCATTGATGGCGATGTGTTTCACCATGATCACCATGCTGCCCACCGCGAGGAAATCCGGCACCGTGATGGCAAAGAAGCCGACAATCAGAAACAGCGCGATAAAGGTACGCAGTTTGAGCAGCAGCAGAATCAAGCCTTCGCGTGAGTTAAAGGCTTTACCTGGTGTCGCGAGCGCCATTGCGCCTTGATTTTTCATGTTCAGAATCCTTGTGCGCTTGCTTTCACCAGCGCCGCTTCTTCCGCTTCTGCTCGCGGGAGATCGGCGGTTAATTTGCCGCCAGACATCACCAGGATGCGATCGGCGACAGCCATAATTTCTTTCAGATCGGAAGTGGAAAACACCACCGCAATGCCCTGCTCTGATAACCGCACCATCATGCGGAACACCTCGGCTTTGGCCCCCACGTCAATGCCGCGACTGGGTTCATCCAACAGCAGCAAACGCGGATTGGTGAGCAAAGAGCGACCAATCACCACCTTCTGCTGGTTGCCGCCGCTCAAGGCGCTGATGGCGACATCAGGCGAGGAGATTTTAATCGCCAGATTGCCAACCGTACTGGTGACGGCCTCGCGCTCTGCCTGTTCAGAGATCACTGTACGGTGAGATAAACGCCGCCACAGGCTGGCGATGGTGAGATTGCTGGCCACTGACGACACCGGAAAAATGCCCGCCCGCTTGCGGTCTTCTGGCACCAGACTCATGCCCATGCGGATGCGTTCGGCGGTAGGCAGGCGCGTCGGCAAGGGTTTGCTATCCAGCCACAGTTTGCCGAGATAGTTGCGCTGGCTGCCGAGCAGGCACTCAAATAATTCGGTACGCCCGGCACCCATCAAGCCATAAATGCCGACGATCTCCCCTGCACGCACGTTGAAGCTGACATCGTCCACCAGCGTATTGCCATTGGGACTGACGCAGGTGATGTGCTCAGCCTCCAGCACCGCGGCACCAAACTGGCGGTTCGGCGGCAGGAAATTACTGACCGGTTCGCTGCCGAGCATCTCGCGCACGATCCACGGCACATCAATATCGCTGACCTTGGCCTCCGCCTGAAAACGGCCATCACGTAGGATGGTAATCACATCGCCAATTGCCATCAGCTCTTCCAGCCGATGTGAGATATAGATGATGGAGACACCCTGATGCGTCAGTTCGCGGATCACCCGGAACAGGATTTCGACTTCGGTTTTGCTCAACGCAGAGGTCGGTTCGTCGAGGATGAGAATGTCGGCGTTTTCCGCCAGCGCTTTGGCAATTTCGACCAACTGCTGCTGGCCGACTTTCAGGTTGCCCACCGTCTCATCCGGCGAAATCGGTTGGTCGAGACGTTGCAGTAAGGCGGCGGTACGACGCTTCTGTTCTGCCTCATTGATCGGGCTGATACCGCGCTGGATCTCGCGCCCCAGAAAAATATTCTCCGCCACGCTGAGGTTTTCAAACAGGTTAAGTTCCTGATGCACCATACCGATGCCGTGGCGGGCCGCATCACGCGTGCTGCTGAACGTGACTTTCTGCCCATTAAGGAACATCTCTCCGCTGGTGGGTTGCTGTACCCCCGCCAGGATTTTCATCAGCGTCGATTTTCCCGCGCCGTTTTCACCGATAATGACGTTCACTTTGCCGCGCCATACGCGGTAATCCACCCGATCCAGTGCCAGCGTGCCGGGGAATAGCATCGACATCTGGTTCGCCTGCAAGATGATTTCATCGCTCATCATGGATTCCCCTGCTGCAACTGAATCGCTACCACGTCATCCACCTGGTTCGGTTTCATGCTGACCGCCAGCAGCGCCTGCACGGGCTTGCCCACCCAGCTGGCATCTACCGCAGGTAACTGCTGCACGGCATGGCGGTTCAGCGCTTTGGTCAGCTGCGCAT
The DNA here is from genome assembly GCF_001485335.1 of Type-D symbiont of Plautia stali. Classification (NCBI taxonomy): domain Bacteria; kingdom Pseudomonadati; phylum Pseudomonadota; class Gammaproteobacteria; order Enterobacterales; family Enterobacteriaceae; species Type-D symbiont of Plautia stali. Next base: position 10,004 of record NZ_BBOC01000115.1, read on the forward strand.
ACTGCACCTGATTGGTAAACTCTTCGAAGCGGAATCCGGCCGCATCACGAATCGCATTGCTGCGCAGCACCGGGCCAATCAGCACCTGAACCGGCTTGCCGTTGATGGTCATGGTTAAACTGCGCTCACGATCGTTACTGTTATCAAAGGCCGTCACGGTTCCAGCCGCACGCACAAACACACTTTCACTGGTACCGGCTTTCACGGTATGGCTTTTGGTTTCCATGTCCGCCCAGCTCAGCGCCTGTTTTTCTGCCGGTTGCTGCACCCGGCTGGCCCAACTGGATTCGGCAATTTGCTGCGGGGTTTGATCGCTGTAGCCCGGTTTGGCGTTGGGATCTTTCGGCATGATGGGATTGCCATTAGCATCGAGATCCACCACGGTGCAGGCGGTTAACACCAGCGTCATCAGCGCAACCACCAGCCCGCCAGCTGTTTTTCCCTTCATGCCGACCTCCGTCTTATTTCGCCAGGTTGAAGTTTTTCAGCTTTGAGGCGTTGCTGTCGTCAATCAGCACGCAGTCCATCAGCTGCTTCTCTTCTTTCTGCGCTTTGCCGTTTTTCAGGTAGTAATCCACCTGCTCAACCGCCATTTGCGCCTGGGCCCAACCTGGCTGCAGCACCGTGGCTTTGATGTTGCCTTTGTTGATGATGGAATCACGGGTGTAATCGCTGCCGTCGAAGCCCACCACGATGACGTTGGTTTTACCGGCCGCTTTCAGCGCGGCTTCAGCACCAAGCGCCATGGTGTCGTTGCCAGAAATCACGCCGACGATATCGGGGTTTTTCTGCAGAATGGTTTCCATACGGCTGAAGGCTTCGGTCTGGCTCCAGTTGGCACTCTGCTGAGCCACCATTTTCATGTCTGGATAATCATCCAGCACGTCGTGATAGCCCTGAGAACGCACGCCCGCATTGGTATCGGACTCTTTCCCCAGTAACTCAACGTAGGTGCCTTTGCCGTTTAACAGCTTGGCGAACTTCTCTGCGCCGAGCTGTGCACCCTGATAGTTGTTGGAGACGATCTGCGCCACGGCGACGCCGGTTTTGTTGATCTCACGGTCAATCAGGAAGGTCGGGATACCCGCGTCTTTAGCTTTCTGTACCGGACCCACGGTGGCGTCAGCGCCGGCATTATCCAGAATGATCGCTTTGGCTTTACGCGCAATCGCGGTTTCGATCAGTTGGTTCTGCTTATTCACGTCATCATCGTGTGAAGCCACCAGCGTGGCGTAACCGAGCGCTTTGGCTTTTTCCTGCGCGCCATCCGCTTCGGCTTTAAAGAAGGGGTTGTCGTGTGAGGGAGTGATGATGGCGATCAAGCCTTTATCTGCAGCCAGTGTCGCCGCCGATGCCAACATCAGTGAAGCCAGTAGGGTAACTTTCAGGACAGATGCTTTCATTGATTTTTCTCCGCTTGAATATATATTCAATTGCGATTTTATATGCATAATGACTATGCGCTGGCTTATCGAGCACGTCCATCACCCGATCCTGAAAAAGCGAAAACGATCACAAAATGTTCTGCGTTGTTATTTATGACGGGCTGATTAACAATACCAGGCAGCTTAAGAGAGAGAAAAAACCATGGCAAAACAGGACGAACAGCGGCTGATGGTGAAAATCGCCACGCTTTATTATGTAGAAGGCATGAAGCAGTCCGACATTGCGCACTTGCTGAAGCTGTCGCAATCCTTTGTCTCACGCATCCTGAACCGCAGCGTGAAAGAAGGCGTGGTGAAGATCAGCGTGGTGCCGCCCGCTAATGTGTTTCCCGAACTGGAGAAAGCCATTGAGCAGCAGTATCAGCTGCCGCAGGTGATCGTGGTGGATGTGCCGGATCAGGCTTCGGCGTTGCAAATCAAGCAATCCATCGGCTCGGCCGCCGCGCACTATCTGGAAACCCGTGTGCGCGCGGATGAGTTGATTGGTATTTCGTCATGGAGCGGCACGATTCGCGCGATGGTTGATGCCCTGCATCCACTGAGTGCGCCCTGCAAAGGCGTGATTCAGTTATTGGGCGGTGTGGGTGCAAACGGCAACGTACAGGCCACGATTCTGACGCAGAATCTGGCTGCGCTGCTGGATTGCCCGGCGTGGTTGCTGCCTTCGCAGTCAATTGAGCATTCAGTACAGGATCGTCAACGTCTATCGGTGAACCCCGACGTGGCGGTGGTGCTGGAGAAATTTGATCAGGTGGACTTAGCGATTGTCGGCATTGGCGATCTGGAGCCATCTGCGTTGCTGCGTAATTCTGGCAACTATTACGATCAAGAGATGTTACGCACGCTAGCGGAACGCGGTGCCGTGGGCGACATCTGCCTGCATTATTTTGATGCGGATGGAAAACCGGTATTGAGCGCTGAGGAAGATCCGGTCATCGGCATGGAGCTGGCGCAGGTGAAACAGTGTTCTCAGGTGGTAGCGCTGGCAGGAGGCAAAGAGAAAGCGCAAGCCATTCGCGGCGCCTTGCGTGGCGGCTATGTGAAGGTGCTGATTGTGGATTACCCCACGGCGCGGTTGTTGGTGGATTGATTGGGCCAGATGGGTAGCCATGAATGGCGTCATGGTCTCACGCAATGTGCCCTTTTTAACAACACGCACCGAAGCTGATGAGCTGGCTGGGGCCGCACCGGGGCAGGCATTCCGCAGCGCTGAGCTGAGCGAGTATGCCAGGAGAGCCCGCAGGACGCGGGCGAAAGGTGGCGCTGGAACATGGATGTTCCATCG
>NZ_BBOC01000116.1:0-12689 GCF_001485335.1 Type-D symbiont of Plautia stali
CAGCATCAAAAACCCGTTCTGTTCTTACAGTGACAGCTTCTGTACCCGCACCGGCGGAGGCACGGCGGGGGCAATCAATGGCTCTCAAATGTTCCACGGCCCGGCAGCGTTGTTCGGCGGCGTCGAGTATCAAACCCCATGGCAGCCGCTACGCCTGAAGCTGGAATATGAAGGCAACGATTATCAGGATGACTTTGCCGGACGGCTTGAACAGCGCAGCAAGGTCAACGTCGGCGCGATTTATCGCCTGACTGACTGGGCAGATATCAACGCCAGCTATGAGCGTGGCAACACCTTTATGTTCGGGGTGACGGTACGCACCAACTTCAACGATCTGCATCAGTCGCACATTGATAGCGCCAAGCCTGAGTATCACCCACAACCTCAGGGTGACCTGCTGCAGCCCACGGTGGTGGCCAACCAGCTGACCGATCTGAAGTACAACGCTGGGCTGAACGGCCCACGCATTCAGACCAAAGGCAGCACGCTGTACGTCTCCGGTGAGCAGACGAAATATCGTGATACGCGTGAAGGCGTCGATCGCGCGAACCGTATCATCATGAACAATCTGCCTGCCGGTATTGATACCATTGATGTCACCGAGTCGCGCTTCAATATGCCGCAGGTCACCACCCGGACGGATGTGGCCAGCTTGCACAATGAGTTGAGCGGTTACCCATTGGGCCATGAACAACCCTTGCAGCAAACGCGTGAAAATCCCGTCGATCCCGGCGCAACCGAACAGGGCTTCTTCATTCGCAAAGATCGCCTCAATTACAATCTTGCTCCAGTGCTCAATCAATCCGTTGGCGGGCCAGAAAGCTTCTACATGTACCAATTGGGTGTGATGGGGAGCGTCGATTACGCGCTGACCGACCACCTGCTGGTGAGCGGCAGCGTGTTTGGCAACCTCGCCAACAACTATGACAAATTTAACTACAACGGCGCACCCGCAGATTCCACCCTGCCGCGCGTGCGTACCCATATTCGTGACTACGTCGAAAACAACGTTTACGTTAACGACCTGCAAGCGAACTACATGGGCTACCTCGGCAACGGTTTCTACGGCCAGGTGTATGGCGGTTATCTGGAGACCATGTACGGTGGCGTAGGCGGAGAAGTGCTTTACCGCCCGGTGGACAGCAACTGGGCATTCGGTGTTGATGCCAACTACGTGAAGCAGCGTGACTGGGACAACATGATGCAGTTCACGGACTACAAAGCCCCAACCGGGAATCTGACCGCATACTGGCGTCCATGGTTTATGCAGGATGTGTTGGTGAAAGCCAGCGTAGGGCAATATCTGGCGAAGGACAAAGGCGTCACGGTTGATGTGTCAAAACGCTTCGACAGCGGTGTGATGGTCGGCTTCTATGCCACCAAAACCAACGTCTCCGCAGCGGACTACGGTGAAGGCGACTTCACCAAAGGCTTCTATATCTCGATTCCTATGGATCTGTTTACCGTGACACCAACCCGTGGACGTGCGCAGGTAAATTGGGTACCGCTGACGCGTGATGGCGGCCAGATGCTGGGTCGTAAATATCAGCTGTATGACATGACATCAGATCGGGATGCGCGGTTTAATTAAGGGTTAACTGGCGCTTATTTCCAGGTGCGCATCAATGCGCACCCTACGAAATACGGTGCTGGGCATTGTAGGGTCGCCATTAATGGCGACCTGCCAATCGATAAAAGACAGATCAATCCGCGTCGTAACCCAGATTCGGTGCCAACCAACGCTCAACTTCACTCACGCCCATCCCTTTACGCACCGCGTAATCTTCCACCTGGTCACGCTGAATCTGCGCCACAGCGAAATATTTGCTGTCAGGATGGCTGAAGTACCATCCGGATACCGCTGCACCCGGCCACATGGCAAAGGATTCGGTTAACTTCATGCCGGTGTGCGTTTCCACATCCAGCAGCTGCCAAATCTGTGCTTTTTCCGTGTGTTCCGGGCACGCCGGATAACCCGGTGCCGGACGAATACCCTGATAGTTTTCGCGAATCAGCTCTTCGTTACTGAGATTTTCATTGGCGGCAAAGCCCCAAATCACCTTACGCACACGCTCATGCAGATACTCGGCAAAGGCTTCTGCCAGGCGGTCTGAAATCGCCTTCACCATGATTTTGTTGTAATCATCGTGCTGCTGCTCATAGGCTTCGGCCAGCGCATCCTCTTCCAGTCCGCCAGTGACCGCAAAGGCCCCGAGGTAGTCCGCTTTCCCGCTGGACTTCGGCGCCACAAAGTCCGCTAAGCAGTAATTAGCAAAGTCGGTTTTCTCGGTTTGTTGACGTAAATGATGGCTAACAATTTTCACCTTATCGCGGTTTTCATCGCTGTAGACTTCGATATCGTCGCCGACTCGGTTGGCCGGGAAGATCCCCACCACACCGCGTGGATGCAACGTGCCCGTTTCGCTCAACATATCCAGCATGGCATTGGCATCGGCAAACAAACGTTTGGCCTCTTCACCGACCACCTCATCCTCCAGGATGCGCGGATATTTACCCGCCAGCGACCAGGTCATAAAGAACGGCGTCCAGTCGATATAGTTACGCAGCGTGTCGATGCTGGCTTCCACCGCGCTGACACCCAAACGATGTGCCACCGGCGGCGTGTAGCTTTCCCAATCGATGGAGTAGTCGTTGTCCCGCGCGGTTTGCAGGCTGACCGGCGGCGTGCGCGGCTTTTTACGCGCGTGCTGAATACGCACCGTGTCGTACTCTTTGCGCGTGCGTGCCACAAACTCTTCTTTCAGGGTTTCGGAGAGTAGCGAGGAGACCACACCAACGGTGCGTGAGGCGTTCTGCACATACACCGTTGGGCCACTGTAGTTCTGCTCAATCTTCACCGCCGTGTGTGCTTTCGAGGTGGTGGCGCCGCCAATCAGCAGCGGGATGGTGAAGCCCTGACGCTCCATCTCTTTGGCCACGTTGACCATTTCATCCAGCGATGGCGTGATCAGCCCGGAAAGCCCGATGATATCGGCGTTCTCGGCAATCGCGGTTTTGAGGATTTTGTCACTGGGCACCATCACGCCAAGATCGATGATTTCGTAGTTATTACACTGCAGCACTACGCCAACGATGTTTTTGCCGATGTCATGCACATCGCCCTTCACCGTCGCCAGCACGATTTTGCCGTTACTGCGCCCGGCTTCTTTACTGGCCTCGATATAAGGTTCGAGATAGGCCACTGCTTGCTTCATTACGCGCGCCGATTTCACCACCTGCGGCAGGAACATTTTTCCCTCGCCGAACAGATCACCGACCACGTTCATGCCGGACATCAGCGGTCCTTCAATCACCTCGATAGGACGTGCTGCGGCCTGACGCGCCTCTTCCGTATCCAGTTCGATAAATTCGGTGATGCCCTTCACCAGCGAGTATTCCAGACGTTTTACCACGTCCCAGCTGCGCCATTCCGCCTGCTGCTTCTCCTGCTCACCATCGCCTTTGCTGCTGCGATACTTCTCGGCCAGCTCCAGCAGACGTTCGGTGCCATCGTCGCGACGATTGAGAATCACGTCTTCTACTGCATCACGCAACTCGGCGGGTAAATCGTCATAGATCGCCAGTTGGCCGGCGTTGACGATACCCATGTCCATGCCGTTGCGAATCGCGTAATAGAGGAACACCGCGTGGATCGCCTCACGCACCGGGTCGTTGCCGCGGAACGAGAAGGATACGTTCGACACGCCACCCGAGATCATCGCATGCGGCAGTTCGCGTTTAATGTCTTCACAGGCACCGATGAAGTCCATCGCATAGTTGTTATGCTCTTCAATGCCGGTGGCCACTGCGAAGATATTCGGGTCAAAAATGATGTCTTCTGGCGGGAAGCCCACCTCTTCAGTCAGAATTTGGTAGGCGCGACGACAGATTTCGATTTTGCGTGCGCGGGTGTCGGCCTGGCCGACCTCATCGAACGCCATCACCACCATCGCGGCACCGTAACGACGCACTTTGCGCGCGTGCTCGATAAACGGCTCAATGCCCTCTTTCATTGAAATCGAGTTAACAATGCCTTTGCCCTGAATGCATTGCAGGCCTTTCTCGATCACCTCCCACTTAGAGGAGTCGATCATAATCGGCACGCGGGCAATATCCGGTTCACCGGCAATCAGGTTGAGGAAGCGCACCATCGCGGCTTCCGCATCCAGCATGCCTTCATCCATGTTGATATCAATAATCTGTGCGCCACTTTCCACCTGTTGACGCGCGACATCCAACGCCTCGTTGTATTTCTCTTCTTTGATCAGACGCTTGAACTTGGCAGAACCGGTTACGTTGGTGCGTTCGCCCACGTTCACAAACAGGGAATCGGGGTAAATGTTCAGCGGCTCCAGGCCGGACAAACGGCAGGCCACGGGAATCTCTGGTAGTAAGCGTGGTGCCACCCCCTCCACCGCCGCTGCCATCGCTGCGATGTGTTCCGGCGTGGTGCCGCAGCAGCCACCGATAATATTCAGGAAGCCCGCGCGCGCCCATTCGCCAATCTGGTCAGCCATAGTAGCGGCATCGAGATCGTATTCCCCAAAGGCATTAGGCAAACCGGCGTTGGGATGTGCGGTGACATAGCCTTCCGCAATACGTGACAACTCCTGCACATACTGACGCAGTTCGTCTGGACCCAGCGCACAGTTGAGGCCGAAAGAGAGCGGCTCGGCGTGGCGCAGTGAGTTATAGAAACCTTCGGTGGTTTGGCCGGACAGCGTGCGACCAGACGCATCGGTGATGGTGCCGGAGATCATCAGCGGCAGGTTGACGCCCATCGCCTCCATCTCGACCTGCACGGCATAGATCGCCGCCTTGGCGTTCAGGGTATCGAACACTGTTTCAATCATGATGAGGTCGGAACCGCCCGCGATCAGCGCATGGGTAGATTCACGATAAGCCTCCACCAGCTGATTAAAGGTGACGTTACGGAAGGCGGGATCGTTCACATCCGGCGAAATAGAGCAGGTGCGGTTGGTCGGGCCTAACACCCCGGCGACGTAGCGCGGGCGGTCGGGGGTTTTCGCCGTCCATGCATCCGCGCTGGCACGGGCCAGTTTAGCAGCCTCGAAGTTGATCTCTGCCGACAAGGCTTCCATCTGGTAGTCGGCCATCGCGATGGTGGTGGAGTTAAAGGTGTTGGTTTCCAGAATGTCCGCGCCGGCGGCCAGGTAAGCATCATGGATTTCGCGGATCACCTCAGGTTTGGTTAACACCAACAGATCGTTGTTGCCTTTCAAATCGGAAGGCCAGTCGGCAAAGCGACTCCCACGGAAATCGGCTTCACTGAGCTTATAACTCTGGATCATGGTGCCCATGCCGCCATCCAGAATCATGATGCGCTGTGCCAACTGTTGATGCAGCCTTGCTATTTTCTCGCTCACTCTTGCCCCGTCCACGTCATTGCGTTGGCTAATATGTCCGCCAAACATACTGGCATATCTTTCTGATGAGCAAAAGTCAGTACAGGTGAGACATTTTCAGCGCGAAAGCATCACACATCCGACCAGTAAGCCAGCGTTTGCATTCACTCGTTTAAAAACGAAAATGGTTTCCAGCATTGATGCGACAGTGGAGACCTTATGGCTACCCCAGTACCAGCGAAGCGTGGCAAGAAACCGCGTGCCGCCACAACCACCAGCGCGCCAGCCGGTGGGCAAGTCCAGTCACTGACGCGTGGTTTGCGTTTACTTGAACTAATTGCCGAATCGCATGGCAGCGTGGCCCTGACCGAGCTGGCGCAGCAGGCGGGATTACCCAATTCAACCACTCATCGCCTGCTCTCAACCATGCAACAGCAAGGATTTGTGAATCAGGTGGGGGATCTGGGGTTCTGGACGATTGGCTCCCATGCCTTCGTGGTCGGCAGCAGTTTCCTGCAAAGCCGTAATCTGCTGGCGATTGTGCATCCGGTATTACGCAAGTTGATGGAAGATGCCGGAGAAACCGTCAATCTGGCGGTGCTGGATCTCAGCGATTATCAGGCAGTGATTGTCGATCAGGTGCAGTGTACGCAACTGATGCGCATGTCAGCGCCGATTGGCGGTAAGCTACCAATGCATGCGTCGGGCGCGGGCAAAGCCTTTTTGGCTCATCTCAGCGACGAGCAAGTCACCGCACTCTTGCATCAAAAAGGGCTGCATCACTACACGCCGAAAACATTGATGTCGCCGCACAGCCTGAAAGAGAACCTGGCGTTGATCCGCAAAATGGGCTTTTCCCATGATGATGAAGAGCACGCGTTGGGCCTGCGCTGCGTGGCCGCACCGATTTACGACGAACACGGTGAGCCGTTCGCCGCGATCTCTATTTCCGGCCCGATTGCGCGTATGACGGATGATCGCATCACCGAACTGGGTGCGTTGGTGATCCGTGCCGCCAAACAGGTTACGCAGACCTATTCTGGCCGTTAAGCGGCCACCGTGGCGAACCGCGTGCTGAAGCTTTGCGAGGCGCGCCACGCAATTACCTCTTCAATATGCCCTTCCCCGATGCGCGTTTGCAGCGCGCGCCACCAGCGGGGATCAAACAACTGTGGATGCAGTGCTTGCAGTAATTTTCCGGTGCTCGGCTCGCTACAGAGTGCATAGCGGAAGGTCTCTGGAAACACATCATCCGGCCCAACGCTGTACCAGGGTTCAGCCTGTAACTCATCCTCCTCGTAGCGCGCTGGCGGCACATCGCGGAACTGCAATTCTGTCATCGGCCGAATTTCGTCGTAGTCGTAGAACACCACCCGGCCATGACGCGTCATGCCGAAGTTTTTAAACAGCATGTCGCCAGGGAAAATATTGGCTGCCGCCAGTTGGCGTATCGCATCACCATACTCACCAATCGCATGCTGACGCTGCTCGGCTGTCGCCTGTGCCAGCCACAGATTGAGCGGCTCCATACGACGTTCCAGCCACAAATGGCGGATGATCAGCACATCACCCCGCCGCTCAATTTTCTCCGGGATATCGCGCTCAAATTCCACCATCAACGTGTGCGGAATGCGTGCCAGCGGTATGGCGAAGTGCTCGAACTCTTGCGTATCCGCCATGCGCCCGACACGGTCGTGCTCTTTGACCATGCGATAGCAGTCACGCACCTGCGCATCCGTGACCTCTTTTTGCGGCGCAAAGCGGTCTTTAATCACTTTGAAAACGCGGTCAAAACCTGGCAGCGTAAACACCAGCATCACCATGCCGCGAATGCCGGGTGCGATGGTGAAATCCTCGTGGCTGTGTGCCAGATAATTCAGGTACTCGCGGTAACACTCGGTTTTACCGTGCTTCTGGCAGCCAATCGCCATATATCGCTCAGCAATGGTTTTACTGGGCAGAATCGGTTGCAGCCAGGCCACCAGCGCCGCAGGCACCGGGGCGTACACCATGAAGTAAGCACGAGCAAAACCAAACACGATGCTGGCATCATCGCTGTCGGTTAAACAGGTGTCGATCCACAAGCGACCGGCCTCATCGCGTTGTATCGGCAGCAGGCAAGGCACCATGCCATCACTCAACTGCAAGCGGGCGACAATCCAAGCCGTTTTATTGCGATAAAACAGCTCACTGGCGACATCCAGCGTGGCGGTTGCCAACTGAGCTGGCGAGAACTGCTCGTGCAGATGACGGACAATCCAGCCGATATCACGGGTGAGATCCTGCCAGGGTAAGCGCAGGGGAATGTCATTCAGCACCTGACGCAGGAGTTCGTGCCAGCTGCCTTGTGGGCGATAAAGCCGTGACAGCGGACGCTGAGCCACCGTCGCTGACGCATAGGGTTGCGAGGGAAAGATAAACAACCGGTTAGGATCGAGATGGCTGTGGCCTTGCAGACGGCAGTAGACCGAATTAAAAAAGCTTTCGGCAATTTCGTGGCGCGGATAGCCAGGCAACAGCGTCTCATAGTGACTTTTCACCCGCAGCCAAAAAGCGTCATCCCAGTTCGACACATCATTGAGAATACGCAACTGGTTTGCAACCAATCCCACATGGTGATCATAAAGGTGGATACGCGCTTTCATCGCCTGCTGCACGGCGTGCCAGTCAGCCTGTTCAAAGCGCTGCTGAGCTCCCGCGGTAATGTCCAGAAAGCGGCCATACTGCGCATCAAAGCCTTGCAGGATGGTATGGGCGATCAGAGATTCTCTCGGTGTCATCGACGACGTTCCTGCAAAGTGAGCCCATCCATGGGCGGAGGTGAGGCGCTTAGAACTGCGCGGCTTCCGTGGAACCGGTCAATGCGGTGACGGATGACTGGCCGCCCTGAATGACGTTGGTGACGCTGTCAAAGTAACCCGTGCCGACTTCCTGTTGATGTGAGGAGAAGGTGTAACCTTTTTCACGTGCGGCGAACTCGGGTTGCTGCACTTTCTCAACGTAATGACGCATCCCTTCGCCCTGCGCATAAGCATGTGCCAGGTCGAACATGTTGAACCACATGCTGTGAATACCGGCCAGCGTAATGAACTGGAAGCGATAACCCATGTCGCTCAATGCCTGCTGGAAACGGGCGATGGTGCGGTCGTCGAGATTCTTCTTCCAGTTAAACGATGGCGAGCAGTTGTAAGCCAGTAATTTGCCTGGATACTGCGCGTGAATCGCATCGGCAAATCGCTGTGCCAGCTCCAGATCCGGCGTCGAGGTTTCACACCACAGCACGTCAGCATAAGGCGCATAAGATAAGCCGCGGCTGATCGCCTGTTCAATGCCGGCTCTCGTGCGGAAGAAGCCTTCAGAGGTACGTTGCCCGGTGATAAAGGGCGCATCACGCTCATCGCAATCGGAGGTGATGAGGTCAGCCGCATCTGCATCGGTGCGCGCCAGCAGTATGGTCGGCACCCCCATCACGTCGGCAGCCAAGCGCGCGGCCACCAGTTTCTGGATCGCCTCCTGCGTGGGTACCAATACCTTGCCGCCCATATGACCGCACTTCTTCACCGACGCCAGCTGATCTTCAAAGTGCACGGCGCCCGCACCGGCCTGAATCATCGACTTCATCAGCTCAAAGGCATTGAGCACGCCACCAAAGCCCGCTTCCGCATCGGCGACAATCGGCAGGAAATAATCGATAAATCCGTCATCTTCCGGTGAGATACCGTTAGCCCACTGAATCTGGTCGGCACGCTGGAAACTTTGGTTGATGCGCTCAACCACGTTCGGCACCGAGTTCGCTGGGTAAAGCGATTGATCGGGATACATCTGCCCGGCCATATTCGCATCCGCCGCCACTTGCCATCCGGAGAGATAGATCGCCTCAATGCCTGCTTTAGCTTGCTGTATCGCCTGCCCGCCGGTTAAAGCGCCCAGACTATTGATATAGCCTTTGGTGGATTCACCGTTAAGCAGTGACCACAGCTTCGTTGCACCGCGCTCTGCCAGCGTACATGCCGGACTCACCGAACCCCGTAAGTTGATAACATCTTCCGCGCTGTAGGGCCGCGTTATCCCCTCCCAGCGCGCGTCGTTCCAGCTCGATGCCAGTTGTTTAATCTGTTGGTTACGATTCATAGCGTTATCTCCAGGTTCAAGGCAGCAGGCGGTAGCCCGGCAGAGTAAGGAAAGAGACTAATTCGTCAGCGGTGGTGATTTGTGCCATCAACGCAGCGGCATCTGCAAAGCGACCCTGGCGGAAGCGCTCCTCACCGAGGGTGTGCTGCAATGCCTGCAACTCTTCGTCCAGCAGTTGCTCGAACAGTGCGGCAGTCACCAGTTGCCCATCACTGAGAATCTGTTTGTGGTGGATCCATTGCCAGATTGAGGTTCGGGCGATTTCCGCCGTGGCTGCATCCTCCATCAATCCGTCAATGGGTACGCAGCCATTGCCACCAATCCAGGCTTCGAGGTATTGCAGTGCCACACGAATGTTGGCGCGCATGCCAGCTTCAGTGCGCTGGCCACGGCAAGGGCGCAGCAGCCGTTCGGCGGTAATGGGGCCATCCTGATCGCGACTGACAGACAATTGGTTGGGTTGATCACCGAGCTGACGGTCAAATACCGCCATCGCGATATCCGCCAGGCCTGGATGCGCCACCCAGGTGCCATCGTGACCGTTACCCGCTTCGCGCGCTTTGTCTTCCTGCACCTTCTGCATCACCCACGCATTACGTTCCGCATCTTTGCTTGGGATCAGGGCTGACATCCCGCCCATCGCCAATGCACCTCGGCGGTGGCAGGTTTTGATCAGCAGGCGCGAGTACGCATCAAGGAAAGGCTGATCCATGCTGATTTGTTGGCGATCTGGCAGGATGCGATCGCCGTGCTGAGCCAGCGTTTTGATGTAGCTAAAGATGTAATCCCAGCGACCACAGTTCAGGCCGACGACGTGATCGCGCAGTTCCCACAGGATCTCATCCATCTGGAACACGGCTGGCAGCGTTTCGATTAATACCGTGGCTTTGATGGTGCCTCGTGGCAGATCGAAGCGATCTTCGCTGAAGCGGAAGATCTCACGCCACCATGCCACTTCTGCTGCATGCTCGGTTTTTGGCAGGTAGAACCAAGGGGCATGGCCTTTTTCCAGCAGCGCATCAACGTTGTGGAACAGATAGAGCGCAAAATCGAATAGCCCGCCTGGAATAGCACGATCGCGCCATTCAACATGCTTTTCACTTAAATGCAGACCGCGCACCCGGCACATCAACAGCGCGGGATCGGATTTCAGTTGATAGATCTTGCCGGCTTCACTGGTGAAACTCAGCGTGCCATTCACCGCATCACGCAGTGTCAGCTGACCTTCCATCAATTTCTGCCATGTCGGTGCCAGCGAATCTTCGAAGTCGGCCATGAAGACGTTGACGTTGGCATTCAGCGCATTGATCACCATCTTGCGATCCGGTGGCCCGGTGATCTCCACGCGGCGATCGCGTAGCAGTTGAGGGATAGGTCTGACCTGCCACTCACTTTCACGAATGGAAGTCGTTTCCGAATCGAAGTCTGGCAACACTCCTTGGTCATAACGTTGCTGACGCTGCAGGCGTGCTTTCAGCAGACGTTCACGTTCCGGTGCAAAACGCGCGACCAGCGTGTGCAGGAAATCGATGGCTTCCGGGGTAAGCAGCTGCTTTTCCGCGTGAGTAAAGGGCTGATTGAAAGTCAGCGTGTTGTGGATTACTGAGTCTGTCATGCGGGCTGCTCCTGTTTTGATCCGTCTCCGGGCGATCGGATCCGGGTGTAGGGTGTTTTATAACCGGCAAGATCAAAGCATAATGATTTTTATTTTGTTTTCAAAAACTATTTCCATTTTTAAATCAATATGAATTCATCATATTGATTAATATGTAATTTAATCTCTCAAATTAAAGGCAATAAATTCCAGTTTCTGAATGACAGGCAAAAAAAAGCCGCGCCAGCACCAGGCTGTCGCGGCAGGATCGTTTGAGAATGTGTTCGCAGGTTTATTCGAGCGTCGGGTTCATATGACGCAGATCGAAAGGTGTAATCTGGTATACGTAGTAGTTCAACCAGTTAGAGAACAGCAGATTGCCATGGCTGCGCCAGGTGGCACGTGGCGGCAATTCAGGGTTGTTTTGCGGGAAGTAATTAAAGGGCACTTCCGGGTGCAAGCCAGCATCGTAATCGCGATGGTATTCGCCAGAGAGCGTCAGGGCATCGTACTCCGGATGGCCAGTCACGAACGCCAGACGCTTGTCTTTGCTCGCCATCAGATAGGCGCCTGTGGTCTCTGATTCCGCGAACAACTCCAGATCGGTGTAATCACGAATTAACTGGCTGGGGAAATCGGCATAGCGTGAATGTGGCGCGAGGAAATTGTCGTCAAATCCACGGGTTAACAATGCGTGTGGGTGCAGAATCTGATGCTCGTAGACACCAGAAAGCTTGTTCTGACGCGTCTGTTTTGGAATGCCATACAGAATGTTCAGCGCCGCCTGTACAGCCCAGCAGACAAATAGCGTTGAGGTTACGTGTTCTTTTGCCCAATGCAGCACACGCTGAATCTGTGGCCAGTATGCCACATCATTGAAATCCACCAATCCCAGCGGTGCACCCGTCACAATCAATCCATCGAAGTTGTCGTGCTCGATGTCTTCAAAATTGCAGTAGAAGTTATTCAGATGCTCGCTCGGGGTATTGCGTGACTCTCGGCTATCGATGCGCAGCAGCTGCACATCAATTTGTAATGGCGAGTTGGAAAGCAGCCGTAAGAATTGATTTTCCGTTTCGATTTTCTTCGGCATCAGGTTAAGGATCAGCACTTTGAGCGGACGAATCTCCTGAACACTGGCACGCGATGAGGCCATGACAAAGACGTTCTCATTGCGTAAAAAATTCACTGCCGGCAATTCGTCGGGGATCCTGATTGGCATGATCTACTTACCTCTTACTTTTATAACCGTATAAACGTTTAGACATCCAGATGCCCAAGGTTAGCCTGGCATAAGGTGAATGTCGAGTCTTCATGCAGTTTATGAAAATGTTTCAGCTTAAAGCGAGATTTAAGAGGTGAATACGGCAGTTTGCCCCGCATTTTGACCAAGTGGGTGCTGATCTTTATGCTTATTTTGCATATGTAGGAGGAGTACTGGAGGAGATTTAGCCACTGGTATTGGGGCTTTTAGGCTGGTTTGATCTTTTTCGTATCGAATTTAGTCTGCTTTCAGCGATCTGCAGACGTAAAAAAGCCCTGAACTTTCGTTCAGGGCTTCTTCACTTGTTTGATGCCTGGCAGTTCCCTACTCTCGC
>NZ_BBOC01000117.1:0-12672 GCF_001485335.1 Type-D symbiont of Plautia stali
TCGCTGATAGCGCCCTTCATCTTTCAGCGCCTGAATCGATAAGGGTCCAAACACCTCTTCAGGCGTCGAAAAGCGGGTCATCAGGTATTCAAAGGCGCGGGCGTGCTGGAAGGCATATTTCAGGCGGCGGGCAATCAGGCTCTTGGCAATGCCTGGCGGACCGAGCAAAAACACGCTTTCGCCACTTAACGCGGCCAGCAGGCAGAGACGAATCGCGTGGTGTCGCTCGTATAGCCCTTTTTCCAGGGCGTTACTCAGGCGAGAAATTCTTTCTGCCAAAAGATGGGGTTGAGCCATAATCACATCATTATCCTTTTGATCCTGGTGCCGACATATTTTGGCGAGCGCAATACTCTACTGATTATCATGCTGGATTGCGTTGATAGCCGTCAGCTTTTTTGTTTCAGAAGGTTGAAGCGAGGCAACTCGCTGCTTCAGGCGGTTTTTTTGGCCAAATTTCGGCGAAAAACCGTGTCGCTGACGTGATGGTGACACTTTGTAAGATTAGTTTTTTTTGGGAATATGTGCATACTGTGCGCTTTTTGATGGCCTGAGCGGTAGGCAGATGCCTTATCAGCTCCAACAAAAGACAACTTATGAGCTCGGATAAGAAGCAGTCCCTTGGCGCAGTCACACTCGCCGCGATTGGCGTGGTGTATGGCGATATCGGTACCAGCCCGCTCTATACTTTGCGTGAATGTCTCTCTGGCCAGTTCGGCTTTGGCGTGGAACGTGAAGCGGTTTTTGGCTTTTTGTCGCTGATCTTCTGGCTGCTGATTTTAGTGGTGTCACTGAAATACATCAGTTACGTCATGCGTGCCGACAACGCCGGCGAAGGCGGTATCCTGACGTTAATGTCTCTGGCCGGACGCAATACTGGCGCACGCGCCACGGCGATTCTCGTCATTATGGGCCTGATTGGCGGCAGCTTCTTCTACGGTGAAGTGGTGATCACGCCTGCGGTTTCGGTGTTATCGGCGATTGAAGGTCTGGAAATTGCCGCGCCGAGTCTGGATACCTACATCGTCCCCCTGGCGATTGCGGTGTTGACGCTGCTGTTTGTGATTCAAAAACACGGTACGGGTATTGTCGGTAAGCTGTTTGCGCCGGTGATGCTGCTGTGGTTTATCATCCTGGCCGTGCTGGGCGCGCGCAGTATTATCAATAATCCCGACGTGCTTCACGCCATGAACCCGTATTGGGCGATGCACTTCTTTATCCAGTACAAAACAGTGTCATTCTTCGCGCTGGGCGCGGTTGTGCTGGCCATCACGGGTGTTGAAGCGCTGTATGCCGATATGGGTCACTTCGGTAAATTCCCCATCCGTCTGGCGTGGTTTATTGTTGTGCTGCCTTCGCTGGTGCTCAACTACTTTGGTCAGGGCGCGCTGTTGTTGAAAAACCCTGAGGCGATCAAAAACCCCTTCTTCCTGCTGGCACCGGACTGGATGCTCATCCCGATGCTGATTCTGGCAACGCTGGCGACGGTAATCGCTTCACAAGCGGTGATTTCTGGCGTGTTCTCGTTAACGCGCCAGGCGGTGCGTTTGGGCTATCTGCCGCCAATGCGCATTGTGCATACCTCAGAAGAGGAGTCGGGCCAGATCTACATTCCGGTGATTAACTGGCTGCTCTACTTCTCCGTGGTGATCGTGATTGTAGGTTTCGAGCATTCCAGCAACCTGGCGGCGGCCTACGGCATTGCGGTAACCGGCACCATGGTGTTGACCGCCATCCTCTGCTCGACAGTGGCAATTCAGAACTGGCACTGGAACCGCTATCTGGTGGTGCTGATCCTGATCGGTATGCTGTGCATCGACGTCTCGCTATTCTCTGCCAACCTGGTAAAAGTGTTCTCCGGTGGCTGGTTGCCGCTGACGTTGGCGCTGATGATGTTTATTGTGATGACAACGTGGAAAAGCGAGCGCTTCCGCCTGCTGCGTCGCATGCATGAGCACGGCAATTCGCTGGAAGCGATGATCGCCTCACTGGAGAAATCTCCACCGGTGCGTGTGCCGGGCACGGCGGTGTATATGTCGCGAGCGTTGAACGTGATCCCGTTCGCTATGCTGCATAACCTCAAGCACAACAAAGTGTTGCATGAGCGCGTGGTGCTGCTGACGTTGCGTACTGAAGATGCGCCGTACGTTCACAACGTGCGACGTGTGACCATTGAGCAGCTCTCGCCAACGTTCTGGCGTGTGGTGGCCAGTTATGGCTGGCGCGAAACCCCTAACGTGGAGGAGATCTTCCACCGCTGCGGTCTGGAAGGCCTGAATTGCCGCATGATGGAAACCTCGTTCTTCATGTCGCATGAGTCGCTGATAATCGGCGATCGCCCATGGTATCTGCGCTTGCGCGGCAAGCTGTTTCTCGCACTGCAACGCAATGCGCTGCGTGCGCCGGATCAGTTTGAGATCCCACCTAACCGCGTTATCGAGCTGGGCACCCAGGTCGAGATTTAAGGATACCGCGCGTCACCAGCTCAGGGTGACGCGCAAGCCTTGCGGTGCGGCATGGCTAAACGCAATGCGGATACCATGTAACTGCGCAATATTCTTCACTATCGACAAGCCCAACCCGCTCCCCGTTTGCGCTTGCCCCGGTGGTCGCCAGAAGCGTTCTCCGAGACGGGCTAGCTGTTCATCGCTAACGCCTGGACCATTATCTTCAAGAATGATGGCGCGCGGCTGGAGGGTGAACTGAATCCGACTCCCCGGCGGTGCATAGCGCAGCGCGTTATCCAGTAGATTGCGCACCAACAAACTTAACAGCAGCGGATGACCGTTCATCACCGGTTCAGCCTCGGTATGCAGTTGCACATCCATCTGCTGCGCCTCAGCCTGAGGGAAATGTTCGGCGAGTAAATTTTGCAGCAAAGGTGCCAGTGCAACCGGCTGAAATTCGCTGCGCAGATCGTCAGCTTCCACGCGGGAAAGGGTTAACAGCTGATCCACCAGCCGCGTGGCGCGCAGAATGCCGCTGTCGAGTTGCTGTAAAGCGTGTTGGCGCATCACTTCATCATCATCAGCGAGTTGAATCACTTCGCTCTGCACACGCAAGGCGGCCAGCGGGCTGCGCAACTCGTGTGCGGCATCAGAGGTAAAACGGCGCTCGCGTTGCACCAGCTCTGCCATGCGCCGAAACAGCCCATTCAATGCAATGACCAGCGGCTTTACCTCTTTGGGTAAACGCGTATCGGCGAGTGGTGTTGCGTCATCGGGGGCTCGCTGCTTGAGTGATGCGGTGAGGCGCTTAAGCGGACGTAGTTCAAACCAAACCAGCACCAGCAGCATCAGAAGCATGAAAGGCATGGCGTATAGCCATGGCATCAAACTCGCCAGAGCCAGATCGCGCGTCATGTCGTCACGGTATTCCCACTCCTGGCCGACGACAACGCGATAGCTTTTATCTTCAGAAGTTAGCCACAACAGCCGCCAACTGTCCTTATCGCCACGTAAGCGGCCATCACGGAAGCCGTCGCGCTTATCATCAAACTGCAAATCGCGCCCGTTTTCACCGTCATTCAGCAATGGCTGACCGTCTGCACGGAAGATGGCGAAAGCCAGCGCGTCATCATCCTGATCGCCACGATGATGGCGCAGAATGGTTTTCGTTTTGGGTAGCGAAGCGGCGTGCAAGCTGGTGGGGTCGAGCGCCAGCAGGCGTTTAGCAAACAGCATTTGCTGGGTATCGAATAACTCATTCACGGTGTCGCGGGTCTGATGCCAGGCGCTGTAGCTGGCGACACCACCACACAACACGATCAGCAGCACAAAGCCGATCGCCAGCCGAAGAAACAGGCTCATTCTGCTGCACCAAGCATATAACCCACGCCATGTACGGTGCGGATAAATGCACTGCCCAGCTTTTTGCGCAGATGATGAATATGCACTTCCACCGCATTGCTGGAGACATCGTCATCCCAATTGTAGAGTTTTTCCTCCAGCTGACTGCGCGTTAGCACGCGGCCAGGGTTGCGCATAAACAGCTCAAGCAATGCCAGTTCGCGACTTTTCAAACTGATGGCTTCACCCTCAAGCCAGACGCTGTGGCTGGCCGGCGCCAGCACCACTTTGCCGTGTTTCAATTCAGGCTGCAGCTGTCCATGGCGGCGGCGAATCAGCGCCTGCAAACGTGCGGCGACTTCGCTGAGGGCAAAGGGTTTGCAGAGATAGTCGTCTGCACCAAGCTGTAACCCCTGAACACGTTGATCGAGGGCGTCACGCGCAGTGAGGATCAGTACCGGCACATCCGCGCCCTGCTCACGCCACTGACGCAGGATCTCCAGACCATCGCGTTCCGGCAGCGAAAGATCCAACACCACCGCATCCCACGGCGCGGCCGCCAGCGCCTGATAACCTGCTTCGCCGGACACGAACCAGTCCACGCTGAAGCCGAGTTTGATTAAGCCCACTTTCAGGCCATCACCAATCAGCGTGTCATCCTCAATCAACAAAATGCGCATGCCCTTCTCCTCTTCTGCTTGGGTGGTTATACGAAGCAGAACCCCGCTTGTACAGTGCAAATCGCTGCAAATCACCTATTTTTTCTCTTTAAGATCCTGTTAAGAACCTTATGGTGAAATGGCTCCTGACTTCCGCACATTCATGGAAAAGAGGTGAAAAATGAAAAAGAGTGCAGCGATCTTAGCCATTGTGATGTTGGCCGCCACGCCCGTTCTGGCCGCGCAACAAGGTGGGTTTGTGGACCCCAATGCGCCGAAAACCCAGGTTCACGCCGGTGGATTCCAGGCTGACAACACCAGCGTTGTGACGGTGAAACAAGCCGAAGAGATGAAAGACGATAGCTGGATCACCGTGCGCGGCAATCTTGATAAGCAAATCGGTGATGAAGACTATTTGTTCCGCGACAGCAGCGGCACCATGAAAGTAGAGATCGACCACAAGCGCTGGCATGGTCAGACCATCACGCCGAAAGATCAGGTCGAACTGACGGGTGAACTGGATAAAGACTTCAACGCCATTGAGTTGGACGTTAAACAGGTTCGCAAACTGCCATAACACCCTCCAGAGCCGCTTCAGCGGCTCTTTTCTTTTTCCAAACTCAAATTTTATCCGGTACAAGCGAAACGTTTCGATGGCGATCACATTTCCGTGATATTGCCATTGAGTTGCCCTGCGCATTTAATACACTCCCAATCAGCGAAACGTTTCGCTGTGGAGTGGAAGAAATGAAAAAAGGTCGCTTGTTAAACGCTGAAGTCTCTCATGTGATTGCCCGCCTGGGGCACACCGACACGCTGACGATTGCTGATGCAGGCTTGCCGATCCCGGCCGGTCCGCAGCGTATCGATCTGGCGTTGACGCCGGGAACCCCCGAATTTTTGCAGGTGGTTGATGTTGTCACGCAGGAGATGCAAGTCGAAAGCGCCCTGATGGCGGAGGAGATCAAGCAGCACAATCCGCAGCTTCACAGCGCACTGCTCGCCGTGCTCGATGCCTTGCAACAGCACCAGGGGAATACCATCACCATTCGTTACACCAGCCATGAACAGTTCAAACAACAGACTCAGCGTAGTCAGGCGGTCATTCGCAGCGGAGAGTGTTCTCCGTATGCGAATGTCATCCTGAGCGCTGGCGTGACCTTCTGAGGCCGTTATGCAACCGTTATTGCAACTCAAAGGGATTGAAAAGTCGTTTCCTGGTGTAAAAGCGCTGAATGGTGCCTCGCTGGCCGTTTATCCGGGCCGCGTGATGGCACTGGTCGGGGAAAACGGTGCGGGTAAATCCACCATGATGAAAGTGCTGACTGGCATTTACAGCATGGATGCCGGTTCGCTGCAGTGGCTGGGTAAGGATGTGGCTTTTTCTGGACCGAAAGCGTCGCAGGAAGCGGGCATTGGTATCATCCATCAGGAACTGAACCTGATTCCGCAATTGACCGTGGCAGAGAATATTTTCCTCGGTCGCGAATTTGTTAACCGCTTTGGCCGTATCCAGTGGCAACGGATGTATGCCGAGGCGGACGCTTTATTACATCGCCTCAACTTACGCTTCAATAGCCATAAGCTGGTGGGCGATTTATCGATTGGCGATCAGCAAATGGTTGAGATTGCCAAAGTGCTGAGCTTCGAGTCACAGGTCATCATTATGGATGAACCCACCGATGCCCTGACCGATACCGAGACCTTGTCGCTGTTCCGCGTGATCAACGAGCTGAAAGCCCAAGGCTGCGGCATCGTGTATATCTCGCACCGCATGAAAGAGATCTTCGAAATTTGCGATGACGTGACCGTATTCCGTGACGGCCAGTTTATTGCCGAGCGCGCGGTCAGCGATCTCAGTGAAGAGAGTCTGATCGAGATGATGGTCGGCCGTAAGCTGGAAGATCAATATCCGCATATCGATCAAGCCCCGGGGGAGGTTCGCCTGAAGGTGGAGCACCTCAGCGGTCCGGGTGTGGATGACGTCAGCTTCACTTTACGTAAAGGCGAAATTCTGGGTATTTCCGGCCTGATGGGCGCGGGACGTACTGAACTGATGAAAGTGCTGTACGGTGCGCTGCCACGCACGCACGGTAAGGTCACGCTGAACGGGCGCGAAATCACCACCCGATCCCCACAGGACGGTTTGGCAAACGGCATCGTTTATATCTCAGAAGACCGCAAGCGTGATGGCCTGGTACTCGGCATGTCGGTGAAAGAGAACATGTCGCTGACGGCGCTGCGCTATTTCAGCCGGTCTGCGGGCAACCTCAAACACAGTGAAGAACAGTTAGCGGTGGGTGATTTTATCCGCCTGTTCAACGTCAAAACCCCTTCGATGGAGCAGCCGATTGGCCTGCTGTCTGGCGGAAACCAACAGAAAGTGGCGATTGCGCGCGGATTGATGACGCGTCCAGACGTGTTGATTCTTGATGAACCGACGCGTGGTGTAGACGTAGGCGCAAAAAAAGAGATTTATCAGTTAATTAACCAGTTCAAAGCCGAAGGGCTAAGCATCATTTTAGTGTCGTCGGAAATGCCGGAAGTACTGGGCATGAGCGATCGCATCCTGGTGATGCATGAAGGCCACCTGAGTGGCGAATTTTCCCGTGAGCAGGCTACCCAGGAATCCCTGATGGCGGCAGCAGTCGGTAAGCAACACAGCGAGGAATTAGTTGTATGAGCACCCAAACCTTACCCGCCAGCCGTCGCTGGTTCAGCAAAGCCTGGCTGCTGGAGCAGAAATCGCTGATTGCGCTGATCGTGCTGATTGCCGTGGTGGCGAGTCAAAGTCCAAACTTTTTCACCGTCGCCAATATGTTCAACATCCTGCAGCAGACGTCGGTCAACGCCATTATGGCGGTTGGCATGACGCTGGTGATTTTGACTTCGGGTATCGATCTGTCCGTGGGGTCGCTGCTGGCGCTGACCGGTGCGGTCGCGGCCTCGATTGTGGGTCTGGAAGTGAACGCGCTGGTGGCGGTGGCCGCTTCGCTGGCATTGGGTGCGGCGATTGGCGGTATTACCGGCGTGATTGTCGCACGTGGCAAGGTGCAGGCTTTTATCGCCACCTTAGTCATGATGCTGCTGCTGCGCGGTGTCACCATGGTGTACACCAACGGCAGCCCGATCAACACCGGCTTCAGTGATAACGCTGATCTCTTTGGCTGGTTCGGGATTGGGCGTCCGCTGGGGATCCCAACACCAGTATGGCTGATGGCAGTGGTGTTCGCGCTGGCCTGGTACATGCTGCATCACACACGTCTGGGCCGCTACATCTATGCGTTGGGTGGTAACGAAGCGGCAACGCGTCTGTCAGGCATCAACGTTAACCGCGTAAAAATCATCGTTTATTCATTATGCGGTCTGCTGGCAGCGCTGGCCGGCACCATTGAAGTGGCGCGCCTCTCTTCTGCACAACCGACGGCGGGCACCGGCTATGAACTGGATGCGATTGCTGCCGTTGTGTTGGGTGGAACCAGCCTGGCGGGCGGTAAGGGTCGCATTATGGGGACGCTGATTGGCGCGCTGATCCTTGGCTTCCTGAACAACGGCCTGAATCTGATGGGTGTGTCTTCTTACTACCAAATGATTGTTAAAGCCGTAGTCATTCTGCTGGCGGTGCTGGTGGATAACAAAAGCAGTAAGTAACTCTGACCTTCACACAGGATTATATAAATGAAAAAGTTAACTGCATTGGCCGTCATCCTTGGCGCCACCCTCAGTGCTGGCGCGATGGCAAAGGACACCATTGCGTTGGTGGTATCGACTCTGAATAATCCGTTCTTTGTGTCACTGAAAGATGGCGCACAGAAAGAAGCCGACAAACTGGGTTATAACCTGGTGGTGTTGGATTCACAGAACAACCCGGCAAAAGAGCTGGCGAACGTGCAGGATCTGACTGTGCGCGGCACCAAGCTGATGCTGATCAACCCAACGGACTCTGATGCCGTGGGTAACGCCGTAAAAATGGCAAACCAGGCGAACATTCCGGTGATCACCCTGGACCGTGTGGCTGCTCAAGGTACCGTGGTGAGCCACGTGGCGTCTGACAACCGCTTCGGCGGCAAAATGGCCGGTGACTTCATCGCGAAGAAACTGGGCGATGGCGCCAAAATCATTGAACTGCAGGGCATTGCCGGTACTTCAGCGGCGCGTGAGCGTGGCGAAGGTTTCAAACAGGCCGCTGATGCACACAAATTTAATATCCTGGCGAGCCAACCTGCAGACTTCGACCGTACTAAAGGTCTGAACGTGATGCAGAACCTGCTGCAAGTGCATCCAGACGTGCAGGCGGTATTTGCGCAGAACGATGAGATGGCACTGGGCGCACTGCGTGCACTGCAGACCGCAGGTAAAACCGATGTGCTGGTGGTCGGCTTCGACGGCACCGCTGACGGTGTGAAAGCAGTAGAATCCGGTAAACTGACCGCTACTGTCGCGCAGATGCCTGATAAAATTGGCGTGATTGGCGTTGATACTGCAGATAAAGTGCTGAAAGGCGAGAAAGTGCAGGCGGTTAACCCAGTAGACCTGAAGCTGGTTACCAAATAAAAAAGCAAAGAAAAGCATGGCAACGCGCCACCTTCCCGGTGGCGCAATTTTCTGGATCAAACCCGATGAACACAAACGCAAAACTGGCGGTACTTGGCAGCATTAATGCTGACCACATCCTTAACCTCACCCATTTTCCTCGTCCCGGTGAAACGGTGATCGGAAAACAGTATCAGATTGCTTTTGGGGGGAAAGGGGCGAACCAGGCTGTGGCAGCCGGTCGTGCCGGTGCTGACATTGCTTTTATTGCCTGTGTTGGCGCTGATGATATCGGCGAACGTATCCGTCAGCAGTTGCAGCAGGACCGCATTGATACGGCACCGGTTGAAACCGTTGCCGATGAAGCCACCGGTGTGGCGATGATCTTCGTGAATGGCGAAGGTGAAAATAATATCGGCATCTATTCTGGTGCCAACGCAGCACTCACTCCGGAGTGTGTAGATCGTCATCAGCAGGTGATTGCCCAGGCAAAAGCGCTGTTGATGCAGCTGGAGTCTCCGCTGGAAAGCGTATTCGCAGCGGCAAAAATTGCGCGTGCCAACGCCACGCAGGTCATTTTGAATCCCGCACCGGCAACGCATTTGTCTGATGAGTTGCTGGCATTGATTGACATCATTACCCCGAATGAAACCGAGGCCGAAATTTTGACCGGTATCGCGGTGAAGAGTGATGAAGACGCGGCGCGTGCCGCGCAGGCGTTGCATGACAAAGGAATTCAAACGGTACTGATCACCTTGGGTCGCCGTGGTGTGTGGCTGAGTGAGCAAGGCAAGGGAGTACGCATTCCGGGCTTTAGCGTGCAGGCGATTGATACCATTGCAGCTGGCGATACCTTCAACGGTGCCTTTATTACCGCGCGTCTGGAAGGGGTTGCGATGCATGATGCAGTGCGTTTTGCCCATGCCGCTGCCGCCATTGCGGTAACGCGTCCGGGTGCGCAGCCCTCAGTGCCGTGGCGCACTGAGATCGATACCTTCCTGCAACAACAGGGTTAAGCCTTTGGCGACCATGAAAGATGTCGCCCGCCTGGCGGGCGTCTCTACCTCGACCGTATCCCACGTCATTAACAACAATCGCTTTGTCAGCGAACAGGTGCGGGAAAAGGTCGAACAGGCGATTCGTGAACTGAACTACGCCCCGTCGGCGCTGGCACGCAGCCTGAAGATCAATCAAACCCGCACCATTGGCATGCTTCTGACAGCCAGCAGTAACCCGTTCTACTCCGAAGTGGTACGCGGCGTGGAGAATAGCTGCTACGAACGCGGTTATAGCCTGATTCTGTGCAATACCGAAGGTGACGAGGAGCGTATGAATCGCAGCCTCGAAACGCTGATGCAAAAGCGCGTCGATGGCTTGCTGATGATGTGTACTGAAACGCATCTTCCCTCTGCCGAGATCCTCAATCGTTATCCCTCGGTACCGATGGTGATGATGGACTGGGCTCCGTTTGAAGGGCGTGGCGACATTATTCAGGACAATGCGCTGCTGGGGGGAGAACTGGCGACACAGCATCTTATCGATCGTGGCTACACGCGGATTGCCTGTATTGCTGGACCACAAGATAAGACCCCGGCGCGTTTGCGTCTGGAGGGTTTCCACAAAGCGATGGCCAGCAGTGGATTGCCGGTATTGCCGGGTTATGTGGTTGACGGTGATTTCGAGTTTCAGGGCGGTTTCAACGCGATGAATCAGTTACTGACATTAGATTCGCTGCCAGATGCAGTCTTCACCAGCAACGATGCTATGGCGGTGGGGGTTTACCATGCGCTATTTCAGGCGGGATTGCGTGTGCCGCAAGACATTGCCGTGATGGGTTATGACAATATCGAACTGGCTCGTTATCTAACACCACCGCTCAGCACCATTCATCAACCGAAAGATGAACTGGGCGAACTGGCGATTGATACGCTGATTCATCGCATGCGTGACCCCGACGCCAGCCAGCAAACGCTGGTCTTGACGCCGGAGCTGGTGGATCGCGGTTCGGTTTAAGCGGTTTTCTTCTTTTTCTCGCGATTGGCAATCAGATTGCGACCATCGCCAGGACGCAACATCAAGAAGGCAAACGCAGACAGCACCGTGATCACTCCCATCGTCAGGAAGGTGGCGTGGAATTGTTGCACGGTGGTGCTCTCAATATCCTGCCAGAAGCGCAGCACGGCGGCGCTCACGGCCACCCCAAAACTGATCGACACCTGTTGGGTCACTGCCAGCACGCTGTTTCCGCCGCTGGCATTCTCATCATTCAAGTCGGCCAACGTGATGGTATTCATCGCGGTGAACTGCGTCGACATCGCCATCCCCAGTACAAACAAAGCCGCCAGCAGCATCAATACACTCTCACCAGGCGTTTGCAGCGAGAAGCTGGCCACCAAAATCCCAATGATGATGGTGATGCCAACCAACGTTTTGCGATAGCCAAAACGACGCAGGACTTGCGTCACAGTAGATTTGGCCAGCAGCGAGCCAATTGCCGTCGGCCCCATCATGCAACCGGCGATCAGCGCGGGATAGCCAAAGCCGACCTGCAACATCAACGGCATCAGGAACGGAATACAACCGGTGCCGAGACGAGCCGCGATATTCCCGATGATGCCCACCGAGAAGGTGCGGGTTTTAAACATCGGCAAGTTAATGAGTGGTGCAGGATGACGGCGTGCATGCATTATATAGAGAAGCAATAACGCGATACCGGTCATCAGCACCAGTACCGCCTGCCACGGTGACACAATGCGTTCGCCGAAAAGCTCAATGCCGATGGATATCAGTACCAGGCCCAATCCGAACAGAATGAAGCCGCCAAAATCAAAGCGACGCTTGGGCGTGGTGAAATCCGGCATGAACTTGCGTGCATAGAAGATACCCGCGATACCAATGGGAATGTTGATGAGGAATATCCAGTGCCAGCTGGCGTAGGTCACCAGTAAACCGCCTAGCATCGGTCCAAGAATCGGCCCCACCAATCCCGGCATCGTGACAAAATTGAGCACGGGCAGTAATTCGCTGCGCGGATAAGCACGTAACAGTGCCAGACGTGCCACTGGCATCATCATCGCGCCACCCACACCTTGTATAACGCGTGAGACAACCAACATGCTCAATGAGCCGGACAGGGCACAGGCCAGCGAGCCTAAGGTAAACAGGGATACCGCCACAATGAACACTTTACGCGTGCCAAAGCGATCGGCCAGCCAGCCGCTCACGGGGATCAGCATCGCCACGGTCAGCGTATAGCTGATAACGGCAGACTGCATAGCAAGGGGGGAACGTTCAAGGCTGGTGGCGATAGCAGGGAGAGCAGTATTCAGGATGGTAGCGTCGAGGGCTTGCATGAAAAACGCCATGGCGGCGATCCAGGGCAAGCCGGCCATACTGCGCGCGGAGCGAATCATTGAAAGTCCTTCTTTAATAATTTGTTCAGTCTGCAACAAAGAGAGCGGCGTTTAGCCAACAGAATAGCATTGCTGTTTGAGCCGGTGGCGATGATTTGTGCCGCCAAAGCGGCGCTTTTGACTGATTATTGATCGAGAAATGTCTGTTTTTAGCCTGTTCGTATAAAAAAGTAGCGCTCAGTCAATTTTTTGCAATAAACCCTTGTCAGCCAGAATTAACTCCCTATAATGCGCCACCACTGAGACGGCAAAGCGGCAACGCAGACGGCTCAGCAGGGA